>JAKQKY010000111.1 GCA_029560415.1 Bacteroidota bacterium
AAAAAGCACTGGCACTAGATTCTTCTTTTGTGCTGGCCAGGCAAAATCTGGAAGCGATGCGATCACTGGAATCGGGGGGAAAAAATGTGCAGCCGGTGATGGGACAGCCAGGTGCTTCGCCTGCGAATAAGGAAAATTAAAATTGATTTTGTGTGGATTGCAGAGGAGTATATATTTGCACTCCTTTTTAGAGGGGCTTGAAGCGGTGAAGTAAGAAAAAAGAGTTCTATATACGATGGGGAATTAGCTCAGTTGGTAGAGCGCTTGCATGGCATGCAAGAGGTCAGCGGTTCGACCCCGCTATTCTCCACAATTACAAAAAAGGCTGTCTCAAAACGAGGCAGCCTTTTCTTCGCCCTCGTGGGTGTTCCTCATTACATCCGCAAGCCAACACCAACACCCGTGAGCGCCGCCGTCTGGTCTCCGACCAACGGCATGCTACCACATACTTCCTGCAATGAAATTTCTACATGCTACCAGCTTTCCAAAAAAGAAGAGTAGGTATCAGGTTCCCGTTGGTCGGAGACCAGACGGGGGCTGTCTGAATAGAAATTAGTTTTTAGTATGGCAGGTTCATTCCACTGCGATTCTTGTCGTCACGAACCTCTTTGCTGAAATAAATTGATGAATTCGCCGGATGTAGTTTGTGAGGACATGAACCATGACGTCTGTTAACCTCGTCACCAAAAATACCCCCTGCCGGGTATAACATGGAACTCCCTACTGCACTACGTTTACAGCATGATAAAAAACATACGCCACATCGCCTTATTGATTGCAATAGTTTGTACTGTTTCCTGCTCATCTAACAAACAAACGATACCACCACCTGTAAAAACAGTAGCAGAAGCTAAAGCCCTGCTGGCAGGAAAAAAATGGCAGGTAGTTTCGGTTGCCACCATCTCCGGCAGCCAGGGATCATTGTTTGATAAGGAATCAAAAAGTGCCACCATCGAAGTACCCACTTCAACTTCTTTAAACTGGTTAAGCCCCAAAAAGGATAAAGACAATACCACGTTCATTGCCGAGTACTGCGAAAAAAGCATGAAGATTTCCATCGCATTGGATAAAGACAGTACGGCCACTACTACAGGCCTGGAGGTAGAGAAACAGACTTATTCCATCGGCAACAACAGCGCTGAAGATGAGCCAAAGGGCATAGCACTTTTTTTAACGCAAAAGAGTGAAGGTACCGGGCCAATGGGTGCAGGCGTATTTACGACCACCTACTATATTTTAGGTGCTAATGAAAATACACTTTTCCTGTTGACGCCTAATAAACTCAATAGTTCAAAAGTGGTGTATTTATTAGAAGCTAAATAATTCCATTCCCAGCCATGTTTTCTTTTTCTCACTGCTTTGTGCGATGGCAAGGGCGTTGCGTATTCCGGAGTTGGTTTTTGCAAGCCTAACAGCATTATCCCTTTCCAATATTCATTTTATACATTACCCTAGCTGAAAAGGGAACAGCCCTTGCCGTTAGTGAGTCCTGATTTATCTTTTTACGTTGTCATGCAGTATGAATATATTCCCGTGGCTCTGCCAGCAATGACTTGAAGGCAGCACCCTGGCAACCGCAACAACGTAAAATATTCTGTTTTTCGCCATGCAGGTTGGCCAATCGGGTGATGTAAAAACCATTGGCCCAGAGATAATACATAAACTTGCCCTCAAAACTTCCATCACCCTTTACGCACACGGGTTGTAATGATGTTCTATAATACCAGGTTCAGCTCCCCTCCCGTTCTACCGACATGTTACCCCTGGTCGCTTAAAATAAATAAACACAGCCCGTTGATTTTACAGTGTTTCACAGGTGTAACATAACAACCTGTATCCCTACATTTAGGGATACAGACAGTAACAGTTTCCGGTACATTTGGCTGTATAAAAATGTACAAAAAATGAAATGGCACTATCTCCTTTTCCTGCTTTTGACTGGCACTGATGTTTTGGCACAGTCATCGCTTTTGCTGAGTGATATCAGGCCTGGCATTGATAGTTCTAATCCT
>JAKQKY010000126.1 GCA_029560415.1 Bacteroidota bacterium
CAATTGGGCGACCAGACCGTGATGATGATCGGCCAGCAAAAGGGCAATAATACCAAGACCCGGCAAATGCGTAATTTCGGCATGGCCAACCCCGAAGGTTACCGCAAGGCCCTTCGCCTGATGAAGCTCGGAAAAATTCAATAAACCCATCATTACTTTTATAGATACCCCCGGCGCCTACCCCGGCCTCGAAGCCGAAGAACGCGGGCAGGGAGAAGCAATCGCCCGGAATATTTATGAAATGATCAACCTAAAAGTACCCGTGATCTGCGTGATCATCGGCGAAGGCGCCAGTGGCGGAGCCCTGGGCATCGGCGTGGGCGACAGGGTTCTCATGATGGAAAATACCTGGTACACCGTGATCTCCCCCGAAAGCTGCAGCAGCATCCTCTGGCGCAGCTGGGATAAAAAAGAAACTGCCGCCGAACAACTTCGGCTAACCGGTACCGATATGTTGAAATTCGGACTGGTAGATGGCGTGATCCCCGAACCACTCGGAGGCGCCCACTGGGATTATGATGAAGCCGCAGAGATCCTCAAAAATTACCTGCTGCCCATCATCGCCGAACTAAAACAGGTGCCCGCACAAACCAGGGTTGACGAGCGCATTGAAAAATTCGGACGCATGGGCTTCTGGGAAGAAACCCGCGACATGGCCACAGAACAGGCATCCTGATCTTATTTTAAAACTGACTCCTGATAAATCAAAGCATTATGCTTACAATCGGCGTACTAGGTGCCGGACACCTGGGCAAGTATCACCTGAACAACTGGATGGAAATAGAAAATACCCGGCTCGTTGGTTTTTTTGACCCCGATGATGCAAATGCCGCCGCTGTTGAAGAGAAATACAAACTTAAAAGATATGCTACCGCAGAAGCGCTTATGGATGACTGTGATGCAGTAGATATTGTAGCGCCTACCATTCACCATTATACCTTATGCGAGATGGCCCTCCGCAAGGGCAAACATGTTTTCGTGGAAAAACCTCTTGCCAATACCATGGATGAAGCAAGGGAACTCGTAAAACTTGCCAAGGAATCGAATGTAAAATTCCAGGTTGGCCATGTAGAAAGATTCAACCCTGCTTTCCTTGCCTTACAAGGACAAACCCTGCAGCCCATGTTCATTGAAGTGCACAGGCTCGCCCAATTCAATCCACGTGGTACCGATGTTAGCGTAATCCTCGACCTCATGATCCACGACATCGACATCATCCTCAACCTCGTGAAAAGCAATGTAAGTTATATTTCCGCCAATGGCGTGGCCGTTATGAGCGATACACCCGATATCGCCAACGTACGTATTGAATTCGACAATGGCTGCGTGGCCAACCTTACCAGTAGCCGCATATCGATGAAGAAGATGCGTAAGATGCGCCTGTTTCAGAAAGATGCTTATATCGGCATCGATTTCCTGGATAAGAAAACAGAGATCATCAGGCTGGACATGCCTGGCGACAAAAACGTATTTTCATTTGACATCGAAACAAATCACGGCAAAAAAACAATTGCCATTGCCAGCCCGGTGATAAAAGATACCAACGCTATTAAAATGGAGCTGGAAGCCTTCAGGGACGCCATTCTACAGAACAGCGCCACCCCGGTAACGGTGCAGGATGGTTTTGGCGCCATGGAAGTTGCCCACCTGATCCTGGAAAAGATCAGCCACAAGCAACATTAATTGCGTTTATCCCACAACGATACCATGAACCAACCAAGGATACATATCAGATGGTATATGCTTGCTGACCTGCTCGTGAGCATTTTCACCTGGTTGTGCTTCTATTACCTCCGCACCCGCATTTACACCTACCCGTTCACGGTACCACCGGGATTTTACATTGGCTTGTTCCTATACTGCGCCGGCTGGATCTTCCTGCATTTCATAAGCGGCACCTATAATTCACTTTACCAGAAATCGAGGATCATGGAATGTTTCAAAACATTTTCAGTGAGTCTCGTGGGTTGCCTTTTCCTGCTCTTCTTTTTCATCCTTAAAAACCCACAGGAAAACAACAACAATTATTACCTCGAATTTTTCAGCCTGCTCATCCCCATATTTACCTGCACGTTATTGGTACGCATGATCTTCCTTTCAATTGCCAAGAAACAATTGAAAAATAAAACGGTTTATTTCAATGCCTTGTTGGTAGGTTCGGCCAAAAAAGCCGGCCAGTTTTACCACGATTTCATGCATTCAAAAGAACATGCAGGATACCGCATCATAGGATTTGTAAATACGGGCAGTCAGCCTGGAAACGGCTTCCCGCCTTCGGTTCAGCTTTACAACGACTTTCAGCAACTGGCCAGTATCATTGAAAAAGAAAAGATCGAAGAGGTTATCATTACCGTAGAAAAAAATGAACGCGACCTTATCACGAAGATCCTGCAGATGCTGAGCGATAAATCGGTCGATATCAAGATCACACCTGATACGGTTGATATCATCAGCGGTGCCCTGCAAACCACCAACGTGATGGGCGTACCATTGATCGATATTCATGCGGGCTTACTTCCATCCTGGCAGCAGAATACCAAACGCGTGATTGATCTCATTGTCGCTTTGCTTGGCTTCATCATACTCTCCCCGCTTTTCGTCTACACGTTGATCCGGGTTGCCCTCTCTTCAAAAGGCCCGGTATTGTTCCGGCAGGAAAGGATCGGTTATAAAGGACGGCCTTTTACCATGTATAAATTTCGTTCGATGCAGGTGAATGCTGAAGTGAACGGTCCACAGCTTAGCAGTGAAAACGACGAACGCATTACCCGTTGGGGTAAAGTGATGCGCAAATGGCGGCTCGATGAATTGCCTCAATTGTTGAACATCATCAAAGGAGAGATGAGCCTGGTGGGACCAAGGCCTGAAAGAAAATTCTATATCGACCAGATCGTTGCACTGCATCCCGAGTATAAATATCTTTTTAAAGTGAAGCCCGGTCTCACAAGCTGGGGCATGGTGAATTTCGGGTATGCATCCTCGGTGGATGAAATGGTTCACCGAATGCCTTATGACCTCATGTATGTAGAAAATGTTTCCCTGGCACTTGATTTCAAGATCATGTTTTACAGCATCCAGATCATCTTTGCCGGCAAAGGCAAATAATCGTTTTCAAAGAACAGATATTCGTATTTTTGAAAAAACAGATAAGTTTTGAAAAAAACACTGCTACTGCTACTCCTTTCCATTACAATTAACTGGTCTTTTGCACAGACTGGTACTTACTGGCAACAAAAAGTTGATTATACCATCGACGTCAGCCTGCACGATGACGATCATAGCCTGGATGGATATGTGCGTATGCAATATCAAAATAATTCCCCCGACAGTTTATATTTTATCTGGTTTCATGTTTGGCCGAATGCATTCAAGAACGACCGCACCGCTTTAAGTGATCAATTGCTCGAAAACGGAAGAACAGATTTTTATTTCAGCAATGATGGGCAAAAAGGATATCTGAACCGGCTCGATTTTAAAGTAAATAAGATCACCGCTATAGCAGAAGATCATCCTGTACACCAGGATATTGTTAAACTCGTCTTGCCTGCCCCGTTAGCGCCTGGCCAGTCGATACAGATCGAAACACCCTTCCATGTAAAACTGCCGGATCATTTTTCCCGCAGCGGGCACGTAAATCAATCGTACCAGGTAACGCAATGGTACCCGAAGCCTGCTGTATATGATGCACGGGGATGGCACGCGATGCCTTACCTGGACCAGGGAGAATTTTACAGTGAGTTTGGCGACTACCAGGTTACGATCAACCTGCCCGACAATTATGTACTAGCCGCAACAGGTGTTAAGACAAATGAAACAAAAGAACAAACAATCGCAGCGAATGCTCCTTTGCCAACAACTACAACGGTTAAAAATAAACCTGTTTCTACTACGCCTCCTTCTTCCAGCATTATCAAATCTGTTACTTATACACAAAAAAACATCCACGATTTTGCCTGGTTTGCTGATAAGGAGTTCGAACGGTTACAGGATACCCTCCAGCTTCCATCAGGCATTATTGAAGTGAATGCTTATTACAACAAGGCCAACAGTAAAGCCTGGAAGAACAGTATCGTTTATATTAAAAAGGCCATCCTGAGTAAGAGCAACTGGATCGGCGAATATCCTTACCCGGTAGTGAGCGTGGTGGAGGAAGCGGGCAAAGGAAACGGCGGAATGGAATATCCAACCATCACCCTGGTGAGTAAACCGGAGAATGAGCAAATGCTTGATTTTGTGATCAACCATGAAGTGGGTCATAACTGGTTCTATGGCATTTTGGCCAGCAATGAGCGGGTACATCCCTGGATGGATGAAGGCATGAACAGTTATTATGATAACCGGTATGCGCAATGGTCAAAAATAAATTGGCCGTTATCTTTACCGAAAGAAAAAGAAACTTTTTTTTCAAAGCGTGTGCCCGAAGATGAATTGGAAGATGCCTTGCTGGCAACGCTTATCGGGCTGAAAAGAGACCAGCCGATTGAAACGCCTTCTGCTACCTTTTCGGAAGCCAACTATGCCTTGATAGCCTATACCAAATCGGCCCAATGGATGTCGTTACTCGAAAAAGAAACAGGCCTTCCCGTTTTTGATTCGATCATGAAAACCTACTACCAGCAATGGAAATTCAAACATCCGTACCCGGAAGATTTTAAGCAGGTAGCCGTAGCAGTAAGTGGCAAAAACCTCGATAGCCTTTTCTCCATGCTGAATAAAAAAGGGAACTTACAAAAACCTGCAAAGAAAAGCCTACGGCTGGCTTCTTTTTTCAGTACCAGGGAAACAGGCAAATACAATTATATATCTATTGCGCCGATGATCGGAATGAATTTTTACGATAAACTAATGATCGGTGCTTTCATACACAACTATACCCTGCCCTTACCCCGGTTCCGTTTCTTTGCGGCACCGCTCTATGCAACAGGATCAAAACAATTCAATGGCCTTGGAAGGCTTGCCTACACATGGTTTCCCGGCAATCGTGGCGCCCAGGTAGAACTTGCCGTTGCAGGCGCTCATTTTACAGCAGATCAATTCATCGATTCTACAGGGAAAAAGAATTACCAGCCCTTTACCAAGATAGCACCTGCCATAAAATATACATTCGCCCCGAAGAATGCACGCAGCACGGTTAATCATTATCTTCAATGGAAAACATTCCTGATCACAGAAACAGGCCTCAATTTCAGCAGGGATACCATTCAACAACTTGATATCATCACATACCCTACCCAAAGCCGTTACCTGAACCAGTTACAATGGGTGATCGAAAATAACCGGGCGCTTTATCCTTACAGGGCACAGTTAAAAGCGGAACAAGGAAAAGGATTTGTACGAATAGATTTTACAGGCAACTACTTTTTCAATTATGCCGGCGGCGGTGGCTTACAGGTACGCCTATTCGCAGGTAAATTTATGTACACAGGAGAAAAAACATTTGTTACTCAATATGAAACAGACAGGTATCACCTGAATATGACCGGTGCCAATGGCTATGAGGATTATACTTATAGTAATTATTTTACCGGCAGGAATGAGTTTGAAGGATTTTCATCGCAGCAGATCATGAACCGCGATGGTGCTTTCAAAGTCAGGACCGACCTCCTGAGCAGTAAGATCGGTAAAACAGATGATTGGCTGGGCGCTTTGAATTTTTCAACCAGCATTCCGAAACAGATCAATCCACTGGAAGTATTGCCCATTAAGATACCCTTGCGCATTTTCCTCGACATTGGTACCTATTCTGAAGCCTGGAAAAAAGATGCCAGCACAGGAAGGTTCCTGTATGATGCAGGCCTGCAAGTATCGCTTTTGAAAAATACGGTGAACATTTATTTCCCGATCTTATATAGTAAGGTGTATGATAATTATTTCAAATCTACCATCACCGAAAAACGTTTCCAGAAGAATATTTCATTCAGCATAGACCTGCAGCAAAATTTCTTTAAAAAAATAATTCCTCAAATTACGTTGTAAGCTTGCGCATTGAATACATATCATACCAGGATATCCAGCGATCAAAATGGGATGCCTGCATTCAAACTGCGGCCAATGGAATGATCTATGCCGAAACGGTTTACCTCGATAACCTCTGTGAAAACTGGGATGGCCTTGTATTGAACGATTATGAAGTAGTGATGCCCCTGCCCTGGAAAAAAAAATGGGGAATCCGTTATTTATATCAACCTGCGTTTATGCAACAAGGTGGAGTGTTTGGGAAAACAGCCATCACTTCAGATTTACTCAGTCGATTTATTGAGGAAGCCCGCAGGTATTTTAAGTTTGCAGAGATCACCCTCAATCATGGCAATGACATCAGCCTCCTTGGGCAGGATATTCAATTGCAATCACGCAACAATTTCATCCTGTCGATGGGCAATGGTTTTCCATCTATCTATAAAAACTATTCTCCTTATATTCGTAAAAGACTTTCGCGTGCTGCCAAATTTTGCTTGCAATATAAGCCTGGAGAGGATTTCACCTCAGCCATTGAACATTACAAGCAACTCTACCTGGAACGACTGCCCAGTTTCAACGAAGAAGATTTTGTTCATTTCGAAAAACTTTGCTCAGCCTATGCGAATGAAAAGAGGATCATCATACGGGAAGTATTCAGTAAAGATGGCAGCGAGTTACTGGCAATGGTTTTGCTGTTGAAAGACGATAAACGATTATACAATATCATCTCCTGTTTATGGCCGAATGGAAGAAAATGCCTGGCCAATTATTTTCTTTACAATGAAGTGATCAGGGAATTTGCGAAAGAAAAATGGGTGTTCGATTTTGAAGGATCTGATGTGCCCGGCATCGCTTTTTTTTATAAAAAATTTTCCAGCGACAATCAACCCTATCCTTTTATAAAATTTAACGATCTTCCTGCTGCCATCCGCTTATTAAAACCTTAAACAGGCTTGCGAATTTTAAAAAAACATTCATGTTCCTGTATGGCATACGAATAATAAACCTGAAGATCCTCATAAGGAATAACGGATACTTCAAAACCTGCTTCTTTCAATCGACATACATAATCTGCTAGCGCATAAATGCGAACATGATCTTTTTGCCCGAATAAAGCCGATTGTCTCGCAGGATCATGTATACCTGGTTCCTCTATCGTATACAAATTTGTTTGAGAAAACGGAACCTGTAAGATTGCCTGGCCACCGGGAACGAGTACCCGAAATATCTCTTTCATCGCTTGCCTATCGTTTGGTATGTGTTCCAGGATATGATTACCGATCACATAATCAAAACTTTCACTGGCATAACTGAATTTTGTCGCATCCTGTTTTTGCACCATGCCATCAATGGTTTTATAAAATCCAGGCAACAGGTCGGCAGTTGTAACAGTTGCTTTACCAGAAATAAATTGATAGACATTTTTCTCGGGCGAAAGATGAAGGATCTTTTTTCCTTGTATTGAATGCTGATCGGCCAGGATGGCGAGGACAAGTCTTTCCCGGGCTGTACTCATGCAGTTTGGACAATACACCTGTTCGCCATATCCAGCGATGACGTTGTTCTTCTCTATTGCTGACCGGTTTTCCGCGGATGGCCAGTCGGGTACAAATTGAATATAATTTGCCTGGCATACATTACAAGTGAATCCACTACCGGCATATCGTTGATATTGTCGCCTGTTTTTATTGCGTTGAATGGAAAAAAGTGTTTCCCTGAACCAGGATTGTATCGGGTGATAGATGCCTATCCGTTTGAGGATATGTTTACAGAATTCCTTCATCCAGAATTTTTTCTGCTATGAGCATGTCTACCGGCCTCGTGATCTTGATATTGTTTTCATCTCCCTCCACCAGTTTTACGGTTAGTCCGAATGCTTCGATAACAGTTGCTTCATCGGTGAATTTATCCTTGTAATCGATGTTAAATGCGGGGAGCAAGATCTTACTATAAAAGGCCTGCGGTGTTTGCACCAGCTTTACCAGGTTTCGGTCAAGGGCATCATTGCCATTTTCGGTGAGCAGTCGTACGCTGTCTTTAGAAGCAGTGACGGGCACGGCTGAGCCAAACTCCAGTACGGCATCATGACATCGATGAATGAGCGCTGTTGTCACCAGGCAGCGCACAGCATCGTGAACAAAGACGATGCTGTCGTCCTCCACCATTTTTAAGCCAAGTTGTACAGAATGAAACCTGGTTCTTCCACCAACGGTGATCTGTATGCGCTTATAATCAAAGAATGCATCGATGACCTCCTGCCCGCGGGCAATATGATCTTCGGGTAATACCAGGATCACCTGCAGGTCGTCGTATGCTTCCAGGAACGCATGGATCGTATAATACAATACCGGTTTGCCTTTCAGCAATAAGAATTGTTTAGGAATAGCTTGTTGCATCCGGCTTCCGCTTCCCCCGGCAACAATAACCACGTACTTCTTCATGTATCTGTGTGAAAATTAAATCTGTCAATTAAATGCGACATCCCGGTCATGGGTCAATCCTTGTAAATACCAATCAGCACATCACCCTGGCTGTTCTTCATGGCCCGGTACATACCGGCGCTGTTGAAGAGCATGGCGGTATTGCCTTTTGCATCTACCCCTATCATGCCACCTTCTCCCTGCATTTGTACGAGTTTTACATTCACCACTTCGTTCATGGCTTGCTGTAAGCTCATGCCTTTGTATTCCATCAGGCAACTAACGTCGTATGCTGCCACGGCCCTGATGAAAGGTTCACCATGCCCGGTGCAACTGATGGCGCAGGTTTTATTGTTTGCATAGGTTCCGGCACCTATGATGGGACTGTCGCCGATCCTTCCATATTTTTTATTTGTCATGCCTCCTGTGCTGGTGGCTGCAGCAATATTTCCTGCACTATCGCAGGCGGCTGCACCTACGGTTCCGAATTTTTTATCTTTCATTAATTCCTCAAGCCCCTGGTGTGTATGATCCAAAGAATAATTATCACTGTCTCTCATTTCCTTCCACTGATCGTACCTGAACTGTGAAAAAAAGTATTCATCCGGTTCCAGTTTAATACCCTGCTTGATGGCAAAATCGTTGGCTCCTTTTCCACTCAGGAATACGTGGTTGCTGTTGATCATTACTTCTGCGGCCAGCTCTATCGGGTTGCGTACATTTCTGACTCCTGCTACCGAACCTGCTTCCAGCGTTTGTCCCTCCATGATAGCTGCATCCATTTCCTGCACACCTTTCTTGGTAAACACCGATCCACGGCCTGCATTAAACAAAAGGTTATCTTCCAATACTACGATGGCAGCTTTAATTGCATTGGTTGCTGTTCCACCCTGCTCGAGTACAGCATAACCTGCATTGAGGGCATCATCAAGACCTTTGATATAGGCTTTTTCCAGTTCGGGCGTCATATCGCTTTTCAAAATGGTACCGGCACCTCCGTGTATTACTAAAGAAAATGGTTGCATAGAAGCAATTGATTTATGGATCAAAAATATCTCATTTATGCACAAATACTTTCAAATCTTTTTACGCAAAGATTGAACAGGCTTTAATGATAGCCTGATTCTGTTCAACAGTTACTAATATGAAGATGAAAACAGGAAGACAGCTTAATTCAACAGCCTTTTACATTCTTCCTGCAATTTCTTTGGGTTGATGGCCACGGTACCCACTTCTTCGCAAACGAGGCCACCCGCAATATTGGCCATTTCGGCCATGAGTTGTACGTTCTTTGTTGCGGCATACACAACGGAAGCAACAGCAATCACGGTATCTCCAGCGCCGCTCACATCAGCGATGCTGCGTATATGCGTGGGAATCACGGCATGTTCATCACCCGTTTGGTAAAAGACTCCTTTCTCAGAAAGCGTAATAAAAGAAACCTTGTGTTGCAGTTTTTCCTTCAGCATGGCATGAATGTCAGTCAGCAGTTCATCTGACACTTCATCACTGATGATGTTGAGTCCTTCTTTAGCCTCATGCAGGTTTGGTTTAAAAATATCGGCATGTTGGTATGCAAAGAAATTCTTTCGCTTTGGATCTACAGCAGTGAGTATCTGCTGACTTTTACACAATGAGATCACTTTTGAGATAAGCGTTTCCGTTAGTACCCCTTTGTTGTAATCTTCCAGGATGATGATACCTGGTTTTTCCTGTTTAATATATAATTCAACAGAAGCCATGAGTGCATTTTCATCATCCGAATTTATGGCAGATGTCATTTCTGCATCGAGGCGCATCATTTGCTGGTTGCGGCTGATGATACGGATTTTATTGGTCGTGAGGCGCTTCTCGCTTTTAACCAGGTAATCTGTTTGTATGCGGTTTTGTGCCAGCAATGTTTCGAGTTTTTTTCCATCCTGATCAGCACCAATCACACTCAATATATGCACCGTGGCACCCATTGCTTTTACATTCAAGGCCACATTGGCTGCCCCACCGATACGCTCTTCCCGGCTGGTAACAGCCACAACGGGTACCGGAGCTTCCGGCGAAATACGGTCAACCTTCCCCCACCAGTATGTATCAAGCATAACGTCGCCGATGACAGCCACTTTGATGTTGGCAAAAGATTTAAACAGGTTATCAAAATCGGTTATCGCCATGTTATTCTCAGGATTTATTTTTATTAGCAAGGGCAATATAATAAATGGGAATACCTGCCAGCACAATGATGAGCCCGGGCCAGGTAAATGCAGGTTTGTAAATGATCAGCAATACACAGAAGCTGATCGCCATTAAAATATAGATGGCAGGCAGCAACGGATAACCGAAGGCTTTGTAAGGTCGCTCAGCATCCGGCCTGTTTTTACGAAGAATGAAAATACCGGCAATCGTGAGTGCATAAAACATCACCACAACAAAAGAAATCATGTCGAGCAGATCACCATACTTCCCGCTCAGGCAAAGCAGTGATGCTACGAGACATTGTATCCAAAGTGCGAAAGCCGGTACGTCGTGCTTGTTGAGTTCACCCGTTTTTTTGAAGAACAGACCGTCTTTGGCCATAGTATAATATACACGGGCTCCGGCGAGTATCAACCCGTTGTTGCAACCAAAGGTGGAGATCATGATCATCACCGCAATCACATACGTTCCAATATTTCCAAAAATGGCATTACTCGCGGCAACGGCTACCCGATCCTGTGGGGCGGATGCAATGCTTTCGAGCGGAAGTACGCTGATGTACATGAGATTTGCAGCAACATAAATGATCGTAACGATAAGGGTTCCGAAAAACAAGCTAAGGCCGATATTCTTTTTTGGATTCTTTACTTCACCCGCGATGAAGGTTACATTGTTCCAGGCATCGCTGCTGAATATAGAACCCACCATGGAAGCCGCAATTGCACCCAGGATGGCGCTTCCGGCAACGCCGCCGATCACATTCCCTTCCGCATTGCGGGATGTCATATCCCAGGCTCCTGCCCAGTTTGCATTCCAGATATCGGCTTTGGCCGCCAGCAGGAAACCGAATATGATCAAACCTAATAATGAAATAAGTTTTACAACGGTGAAGATCGTCTGTATCGTTTTGCCGCCTTGTACGCCCTTTGTATTAATATATGTAAGAAAGATGATGAGAACAATTGATACAAGCTGGCCCGCATTGATCTGCATGAATCCCAGGTCGGCCAAAATATTTTGAGGTCCAAGGCCAGGAACAATATATGCCAAAAATTTACTGAATGCCACACCAACTGCAGCGATAGTGGCCGTTTGAATAACTGCGAAAAAACTCCATCCATATAAAAAGCCTGCGAGTGGATTGAATGCTTCTTTAAGGTAAACGTATTGTCCACCAGCTTTTGGGAACATGGCGCTTAATTCTCCATAACTCAATGCGGCGGTTAGGGTCATGAACCCGGTGATGAGCCAGACTGCGATCAGCCATCCTGCGCTGCCCACGTTGCGGGTAATATCGGCGCTCACGATAAAGATACCCGAACCGATCATCGATCCGGCGACGATCATGGTAGCATCAAACAGGCCAAGAGATGGTTTAAAGGCGTGGTTCGTTTCTGTCATAGTGCAGTTTTAGCTTTGTTGCTACAAACATGTTGGTATAAAAAAATCCCGTTACGGGGTAACAGGATTCAAGTTAAATAAATCTATTTACATTATTCCTTTGCAGGCAGTTTCATTTTTTCATTCATACCGGTTATCACATCTTCGGTGATGTTAAGGGAAGAATCTTTATACACCATATAATCAAGCCCGGTGCCTGTAGTGAATATGTACATGTAATTTTTTTCCATATTGTAATCATTCAGGAAATCTTTCAGTTTTTTCTGGATATCATCCATGAACTTATAGCTTTTCTCGCCCAGCTTTTGGGTGAGAGACTGTTTCCTTTCATCGATCTGTTGCTGTTGCTGCATCAGCACGCCCTGGAATTGTTGTGCTTCTTCCTGTGTAATGGCTGCTCCTTTCTTCAGGAAATTATTCTTCTGATTTTCGAGTCCTTTGTACCCGTTTTCCCATTCATTTTCAATGACCCTTTGCTCTGCTTCCAACTCTTTGCGTTTATTCCTGATATAAGTGATCTTTTCGTTCAGCGAATCCAGTTCTACATAAGCGATCAGGGGCCTTGCATTTGTACTGTTTGCCAAAACCGGCGAGCTTTTTTTGGTTTGTTTATCCGCAGATTTATTCCCGGAAAAATGGAGATAATACAAAATGCCTACCGCCACGAGTAAGACCAGGTTTAACACGATCGATAAATTCTTCATTCGGTTTTTTTTGTTTGCGGCAAGATAAATACAATGCTTTACACTGCCATATTTTTAAGCCAGGAATTAAGAAAGGGTTAACGTAAAATGAAGGTAATTTTTTTGTTTTGGAAACGCTTGGATAATCCAATTTAACAATCAGTTGATATACTAAACAAATTCCATTCACCTATACTTTTTTTAAGCCTTCGCAACTTTTAAAAGAGATGCCTGCCAGCATAAAAAAAGAGCAGGAAATTTCCTGCTCTTGATGCATTTATCATTGTTGAGAATGAATTATTCTTCTTCATCGAAGCTCATGGCTTCCTTGGTGGTCATCAGCAATTCATACTCTTCCTTGCTGCCCACGATCATGTTTTCAAACTCACGTAAACCTGTACCTGCTGGAATGTGGTGACCGGTAATTACGTTCTCTTTCAGACCGAGCATCTCATCAGTTTTACCCTGGATGGCTGCAGAACTTAACACCTTGGTGGTTTCCTGGAACGACGCAGCTGAGATCCAGCTATGGGTTCCGAGAGAAGCCTTGGTGATACCCAACAACAACGGTGAAGATGTTGCCGGCCTTGCATCGCGGTATTCAACGAGTTTTTTATCAGCCCTTCTGAGTACAGAATTTTCTTCCCTTACATCACGCAGGGTAACGATCTGACCTGGTTTCAGTTTACCACTGTCGCCATGATCGGTCACTACTTTCTTATCGTAGATGTAATCGTTTTCCGTATTGAAATCCAGCCTGTCTTCAGTATCTCCTTCGAGGAATTTGGTATCGCCTGCATCTTCGATGGTTACTTTACGCATCATCTGGCGAACGATCACTTCAATGTGTTTATCATTGATCTTCACACCCTGTAAACGATATACTTCCTGGATTTCATTCACCACGTATTCCTGAACAGCGAATGGCCCTTTGATCGAAAGAATA
>JAKQKY010000151.1 GCA_029560415.1 Bacteroidota bacterium
TAATATGGAGATCATAACCATACCATTAGCAGGTGCGGTGCATCATAAAGACAATACTGGTGGCGAAGGCATTATAAAAGCTGGTGACGTACAGATCATGAGTGCAGGCAGTGGTGTTTTGCACTCAGAGGCCAATGCTTCTGCAACGGATTTGCTCAACCTCTTTCAAATATGGGTTTTTCCAAAAGAAAAAAACATTCAACCAAGATATGACCAGCGCACATTTGATGTGAAAGACAGGACCAATAACTGGCAGGCAGTGGTGTCACCAAGGGATGAAGACAAGGCTTTATGGATCAACCAGGATGCCCGTTTTTCATTAGCAAATTTGGAGGCGGGAAAAACATTGACCTATGAAAATGCTTTTAAAGGTAATGGTGTTTATTTAGTAGTAATCAATGGAACGGTGCAAGTTGGCGACACGGTGCTGAACAAAAGAGATGCATTGGGTGTGTGGGAAACGGATTCGTTCAGCATAACAGCCAGTGAGGACGCAGAACTATTGGCGGTTGAGGTACCAATGCATTAGTAAGCGAATAGCCAGCAAAGAGCGACTTTTATAAGTGGCCCTTTTTTTATAGCCGCAGATTCGCAGATGAAAAATTAATTTGGTCAAAAGCATTAGGTAACAAATCTGCGAATCTGCGGCTTTTGATTGGCGCAGGCCTCCCGGCCCTGTGCATCATTGTTAGATAGCTGCTAAAAAAAGACCGTACTAAATCCTATGCCTTCGTTAATGGCACACTAATGTTAAAGCGGTATGCTCTAAACATCCGAAGTTTTTAAAACTTCGGATGTTTTACAAGTTCAGTTAAATATCCATAGCAAAACAGGCTTGTCTGCATCGTCAAGATAAGATGCCAGTGTTTTTAAAAAAGAAGGCGCCACCGTAGGACAGCCCTGGCTCATGCAAATGGGTTCTGGCGCTACTTCGTTATCGGGTACACATTCATGTGAGTGCAGCACTACAAAACGGTCAAAGGCTTTATTGTTTGTTTTATCAAGTCCATGTAGTTTATAGGCCAGGCCAAACTTGCCATTGTAAGAATGGCCGATCCTGTATTTACCCAGAGAAGATGAATTACTCCCGGGAGTATTGGAGAAAGTGATATTACTGTAGCCACTGTTTCCATAGCCGTGTGTTACCAGGCCCGATTGTAACACCGAATCCTTTTTTAGATCATACACAAAAAAGCGATTGCTGCCGCAGGCA
>JAKQKY010000079.1 GCA_029560415.1 Bacteroidota bacterium
GGTTCCTTTATTACACACTTCACCTATCGCCAGGTCGTTTATCACTGTTGCATTGATCAACGTCGACGCACTGTCGGTGAGTAACCCGGTTTCCGGCACTACCCATGATGATCCATTGTAAAGTGAAATCCCGAACATAGCCGGATTGGCTCCCGCATCAAGATCCTGTGCCTTGTAGTGAGCCGTTGCAGAGTAGGTTGTAAAAGCAATTCCATTATTGCTTATGTTCCAATGCCTGTTTACACTTTTAGCCACATTGATAAGTGAACTGCTTATAAAAGGATGATCTCCTGCAACCGAGCTTGCAACTATGTTTCCCGCTACCAATACATGATCAAACTGAAATGACAATGGTGTATAATTGCTATTGTCTCCTGTTTCAAACATAATACTGGTTGGCCCTGTGGCAATATACTTCTGAAGAAATCCATTGACCCAACCAGTAGATTGCGAAGCACCACTAACGGTAGCGCCTGGGGTAAGTACAAGCTTATTGCTATCGGTGATAATTTTTCCTGAGATAAAATTTGTATTTCCATTAACGGTAATCTCTGAAGTTAACCTGGCATTCCCACTGCTCTTATCAAGCGTAAGATTATAAAATGGAGATAAAGAATATAATTCCTGTTCGCCTGTACCATTCAACCTGAAAGTTGAAGTACCAGCGTTCAGCGCTCCCTGGTTCAAAATATTACCAGCAATGGCATACATGAAATTACCGGCATGCATAATTGTCGTATTGGCAATCGTGAGGTTATTGGTTAGAGTCCAGTTTGATGATGGCGTTACTCCAGAAGCATGATTATTGCTGATCGTAATACTTCTGAATGAAACCGGGTTACCTGCGAGGGTCATCGCACCTGTACCGGCAAATAGAACCCTGCCGGTGCTGGTAAAATTATTTCCCATATTAATGTTCACGGCAGTTATGGGGTTAAAATTGATTGTACCACTACTTGTGATGGTTCCATTATTCACCAGGTCGCCCATGAGGTTATGGGTAGAGATTCCTCCGTTGAAGGAAGCACCGGCACCTATGGATAACCGGTATGCTACCGTCCAGCCAACGCTTGGGTTCACCCCTCCTGTATTGTTAATATTCAGGTATCCAAATTGTGGGGCAGAAGTTGAATTCAATACCGGCGAAACTGACCCATTGAAATTTACCGTTAACGCATAAGTGCTAACAGCGTTGATGAGACTAAGTGTTTGCAATACATTTCCACTGAAAGTAGTAGTACCGCTTGTGTTTAGCACCCCGTTATTGATGAGGTCACCATGTAAAGTTGTAAATATGCCAGTGCCTGAAGTTACAGAACCTGTGCTGGTAATATGCAGTAAACTATTGTAAACTATGTCTGATAAATGAGTGTAACTGCCGGTAATATCAACTTTATTGAAAGTTGTATTTCCTGAAATATTTTTCCCTGCACCACCTAGTATGATGGTACTGGAAGAAGGAACAAAAGAGCCAGCATTATTCCAATTGCCTAATAAGGTTAATGTTTCGTTACCAGCATCAAATTCCGCAGCCGCTTCTATGGTTAAATTTCCTTTTACAATGATGGGCGAGACAAGCGTTTTTAGTCCCCCGTTTCGAAATATAAGATTCCCGAATTCAAGACCGAAAATATATTGTGGATCAACACCATCAGCAATTACTGTACTCGATGTTGCCAATGTTCCTTCCGAAAAATTCAATGGTGAGTTGTTAGCTCCAACGATGAATGTAGCCGAATCTGCTAAAGTGATCGTGCCACCTTGTACCGTTCTGTTACAATTAAACGTTTTAATATTAAATGTTCCCGATAGTACAGTCAGGTTATCTTTAATTCCCACGTCACCGGTTAGGATGGCACTTGAACCAACAGGTTTGTTGATATTAAGATTGTTAAATGTAGTTGCTGAAATGTATTGGGTTCCGGTTCCATCAAAAAACATGTTTGCACCACTTGCATAAAAAGTACCGTTATTATCCCAATTACCTCCAACATGCATCACATTAAGGTTCTCAAGTCTAGCTCCCGATTCAATTAGTACATTCCCGCTAATGGTTGCGGTAGATGTATTGTCTAGCTCTCCGGAAAGTATGGACAGGTTTCCTGAAATCGTTGTTGGTAAAATGATGAATGCCTCTGCGCCGGTTTTATTGATAACAAGGTGATGATATTGAACCGCACCCAGGTTCTGATTTTCTGAACCTACATAAGCAACTGTTCCATTTCCTGCTGTAAATGCTCCGCTTATATAATCGAAATTGTTTGATAGTTTTAAAAGACCTGCTCCATTAAATACAATGCTGGCAGCACCAGATTGTGTAAGAACGCCATTTACATCCAATGTACCCGAACCAATTTGAATATTAATATCTCTTCCGTTTATACCATGACTAAGCATGAGGTCACCATTGACCGTCATGGTTTGATCATTGATGTTGATTGAATGAGTAAGATTACTTGACCAGGAACCATGTATATCACCAGACGTTAATGTTCCCCCTGAGGATAAGGAAAGAGTAACTGCCTGCGCCGATCCGAAATTGATATTTTTAACAATCACAGACGAACTGATCGTCGGTTGGTTAGTAAAGGCAACCGTACCAAGATTTACAATATCGGTTGCAGCTGGTGGAGCTGAAGCAGAACCTGCTAATACGGTCCAGTTTGCTGCCGTACTCCAATTGCTACTGACACTACCATTCCATTGAACCACGTTTGATTGATCTGAACAGGTCCAACTATTCGTTATATCTGTTAAGCCACTTTGTTCTACATAATTGGCAGAAGAACTGTTTCCAGTTTTACCACTACTTGCCCAAACGGAACCATTAAATTTCCACAACGCCATCGTAGTTTCATCGTTACCATTTAGTTCATCTTCTTCATAATGCAAACGAAGGGTAGCATTATAAGTTCCGGCTGGAACAGCAATTGTATACTTCCTGTTGATAGATCCGCCAAATGGAAATCCATCGATCCTGTTTGGATCCACAGACACGGTAATACTTGTTACCGATGATACAGCGGAAAAAAGGATGGTATTATCCGGACTTTCAAATGCATAAGCAACACCTGTCGTAAATGAATGATTTCGTTTAATATTACCCAGGATAATGCCGTTCCCTGTTCGTGTATTGGTAATCGTTAGTTTATTTGATCCCGTGAGAATTCTTCCCTGAACCATATTGACGGTGTAAGCCGTAATGTCGCTTTGCAATAGGATCGCAGTAGCGGCAGTGGAATTATTAACGGTCATGATATTAAAAGTAGTTGCTCCGGTAATATTGGCTGTTTGATCGCCCTGGAACTGAATGGTGCTCGATCCGGCTGAAAAGGTTCCATTATTGATCCAATTCTTAAAGATAGTATGTGTAAAAGATCCCGGAATAAATGTAGTGCCTATACCAATGGTAATATTGGCATTAACCGTAAAGTTGCTGACAGCTGTTTTACTATTTCCCGAAGACAGCATTAAATTATTATAAGTAATGGCATTGATATTTTGTGATCCGGTTCCGTTAAAATTAACTGTATTAGGAGAAGAGGAGGTAACATCTAATGTGCCGGCTGTGATCGTTAATGCATTGGCGATACCCAAAAATGCATTGGACGATAATTGCAATGAAGTTCCATTGATGGTTGCATTATATAGATTGGCAATACCACTAAGCGATGAAGTGCCTGTAAAAGTTGTGGTACCTGACGAAGCCGTTAAACTCCCATTGACGTTTAATACTGCCGAAATGGTAATATCAGCAGTAGTTGTTATTGCTCCCGAGATAAATAACGTATTAAATGTTTTTGAACCCGAACCGCTAATGGTTTTAGAAGTTCCTGTCATCTGAATGGTTCCACTGGAAGCAAGCAGGGTTCCACTCACAAACATATTACCTGCAATACTGAATGATGTTGTGGTCGTGACGGAACCGCTGACGGAAAAATTATCCAGCGATATTCCCGACCCATTGATCGTTTTAGATGCACCGGTCATTAACAGGGTTCCGCCCGATGCCTGGCTGAATGAACCTGATGATATGGTGGATAGATTTCCAGATAAGGATATGTCGTTTGCTGAAAATGCAACCTGCGATGCTGCTACAGTAAGGTTATTAAAATTTTGCATTCCAATTCCACTTACCAGGGAACCGCTTCCTAAAAAAGTAATGGTGCCCGTATTTCCATTAAAGCTGCCATCGTTCACCCAATTCCCATACATGTTATGAGAAAAGGCACCCGCATTAAATGTTGTGGAGGAGCCAATGAGCACATTTCCGTTTATTTCCAGGGATGCACCTGCATTAAAAGTAACAGAACTTCCTGCGCCCTGTATACTTTGCAAATTTCCCACAATGGTTAATGCAGATGTGGGAAAGGTTTTAACGGCGCTCCCCGTGCTACTGCTCAATTTCAAATTACCATAAACCTGGTTTGCCACAGTTTGATTTGTTCCAGAATACTCCACTGTACTGGCTACCACCAGGTTCACAGTTGAATAATTTACAGGGAAACCATTCGTTCCTCCAATCTTTAGCTTGGCGTTATTTGCAACCGTTAGTATGCCACCAGCTGTTGTCCTGTTAGCAGTGTATGCACCCAGGTCCAATGTGCCGGCAGATACCGATAAATTAGATACGATTATTTCATTTTGAGATAATGAAACAATGGCGCTGCTATTTGAAATAGTAAGGTTGTTGAAATTGGTTGAAAAACTACCACCGATGACCTGGTTAGCGGTTCCGGAAAAAGTAACGGTCGATGTTCCGGCACTAAATGCAAGGGCAGCTGCATTATTCGTCCAGTTACCACCAACAGTTATAGCAAAATTGTTTGCGTTTAAAGTTCCGGCATTAATAACGATGTTGTTTACAACCGAAATGGCCGTTGGCAAAACAATACCAGCCGAATTATTGAGGGTAAAATTATAAAATGAACTTACGCCCGAAAATGATTGCTGGCCTGTAGTTCCATTAAAATGAGTGGTACCATTGTTTGCCATCATTCCATTGTTTACGAGATTTCCGGCAATATTCAAAGTTCCTGCAATCGTTGTGGTTATGGTAGCTCCGTTATTTATGGTAAGATTTTTACAGGAAGCACTGCTGCCTATAGTTGGCATGCGAACAGCCCCTGATTCAATCACTACGTTGGTTGAAGAGCCTGGCAAAGTTCCATTACACCAATTTCCTGCATCATTCCAATCTGTACTAATGTTACCTGTCCATTGCCCGGCATTGGTACTCGATACCACTTTGGTATATCCTGTTGCACTACATCCATTAACGGTAGCCGTTAACATGTATACACCGGCGTTAGCTGAAGAAAAAGTGAATGACGGATTTTGTAAAGCGGAACTAAAACTGTTAGGGCCTGTCCATGCATAAGCAGCATTTGCAACAGTTGTAGCATTCAGATTCAAAGTACTACCTGCACATACAGGGCCATTGTTTCCTGCTCCATCAGGGGAGCTGTACAATGTAGCAATCTCAGCGCCATCGAGTGCTGAATGAAATATTAACACATCATCGATATCGCCATTAAAATAAAAACTGCTTGGCTGGGATGTCCATCCATTAATATTATCATACCCGATTTTCCAATATCCATTGGTAACTTCAGCTGTCGTTGTATTGATATCTGATGCAACCAATGCGCCATCAATGTATAACATCATACCAGCAGTAGAAGATAATGCAGCCGTTGCCAGGTGCCAGGTATTATCATTATAGGATAAGGAAGAATTAATTGTTTTTACTGCTGAAGGATATACACCAAAATATATCTGACCCGCATTATTCATATACAGCTGACGATCATACTGAGAACTCGTTCCTGTTTGACTGGTACCAAATCCGACCAGTTTACCTCCGGTTGTAGTACTCGTTTTAAACCAGGCAGATATGGTAAAATTTGTTGGATTGTTATACTGCTTAAACGTTGAAACATATTGAGTACTTCCATTGAAATTAAAGGCTTTACCAGTCATTCCAAAACGATCCATTGCGGCGGTTGGTGCATTTTGAAGGGTTCCGTTATTCGTCCCATTTACATCGTTGGCATTCCCTTCAAACTTATAATTGCCATAGATACCAGTTGTTGGAATCTGCGAAATCTGTGGAGAGGCTGTTACCAAAACGGTGATCACAGATGCTGTACTGGTGCAACTGCCAACTGTTTGTGTAACATAATAATTTGTTGAACCTGCGGTTATCGTAGAAGGGGTTGGCGCAACAGCACTTGTTTCTGTCGTAAAAATGATGTTATTAAAACACCTGTAAGATGCATTAGATAACCCGGTTAGCGACACCACTCCTGTAATTTCAGTCATGGGAAATGACGGACTATCATAACATATATTTCCTGTTCCGGCAGAAACCCCAATACTATAATTACCCGCGGCTGTAATGGTATAATTAAAAGGGTTACTGATCTTAATGGCAGTGGCTCCAGCTGACAAAGTTGTGGTTACCGATGAGCTTCCGATGACAGTACCAGCACTATTATAAACTGAAACAACTAAACCGGTAACAGTTTGGTATGCGGGAATATAATAATCAATATTTGTAATGGTTACATTGGCCGCTGTTGTTGTGAAGTTTACCTTTTTGTTATTATAACTGGCATCAATATAAGTGCCGGTGGCCAGGGCAGCAGTGCCACCAACAGAAGATACAGCGCCACCCCAAAGCAGGTTTGAACCTGTTGCGGTTAGTGGGGATGCGATGGCATTCTGACAATAATTTACGGTAGCTGTTACGGTGGGTGCAGCAGGAACTGATGCACAAATAGTAGAAACATTCCCGTATAATGCACTGCTCAAAGCACCTTCTGAAACGGCCACAACTTTCCAATAATAGAGGGTACTTGCCGATAAGCCGGTTTGCACCGAAGATGTACTGTTGGCAGATGATTTTGAAACATACGTATAATTAACACCATCCGTAGAACGATAAATGATAAACCCGGTTTCATTGGATGAATTATCCTGCCAGTTTAAAGTAACGCCATTGTAGAGTATACTTGTAGCAGAAAAATTTGTGGCAGCTGTTGGTGTGGGCGACAAAAACGAGTATACCTGGCCGGTAGCGGGCTTACCGTTCAGGGTGTTGGTTTCTGTTACCGAGCTGGCAGCAGGAGCAGTTCCTGTACCATTTAAGGATAAAAAATTACCCGAACCTGTTGAACTGGCCGAAATGCCGACAGATGCACTTCCCGAAGAAACGGAGCCCGTTTCTCTTCTATACACAAATTCAATTTTACCGGTCGTTTCAAATATTTTAACCTGGAAAGAAATGGTATTTCCGCTGGCGGCTGAACTCCATTTTACATTTAAATATTGCAAATTAAATATCCTGCTACCCGCTGTTCCGGAAGTTAAATAGGTAGCATTTGACCCGGCCTGAATATTCAAATTATCCCAAAGCGGGGCTATCACGGGCCTCGGAGATCCCCCAGTTGAAAGATTATTTGTACTGGTTGCATTGGTAATTGCAGCACCCAATGTTAACCAACCATTTGTACTGGCCGAAACCGTTGTATAACGGTTACCCATATACCAGAAATCGAAGCCAATTGGAATGTCGTTCCAATACCCTTCATCGGTTGTACCTGTGCCCGAGAGCGAATTAGCACCCGAAAGCGCAGTGAAAGTACCTGCACTTGATGTGAGACTGTAATTGGTGATCGTTTGTGCGTTTCCTATACAAATAAATAGGAATAGCTGGAGGCATAGCAGTTTAGTCGTTTTCATAGGATTTGGATAGTAGAGTTCAAAAACGCAATAAAGTTGTTTAATTGCGTTCTTTTTCTAATATGCCGTAAAGTTCAAAATATTTAAAATAGATAGGTTAATAATTCATGTATTATGTCGTAGTGGATTTTCGACAAATAGAAGTAAATATTCTACTTTAGTTACACGCTGCCATTAGGTTTGGATAATATAATTATGAAGGGCAGCTATCGACATAATTGATTGATGTCAAGTATATTTAATACTGTTTGTGAACAATTCAAAACCATTTCAATATAAATATCATAACCGAAAACAACGCAATGATTATTGCATTCACAATCTCTTTTGGTCAGTTCAAGGCCTTATCTGAAAAGAGTAAATTTATTTCCCCCATTATTGCTCCTGCTTTCTATTCAATCCAATCTTATTGATAGCCTCATATAATAGGTTGGAATTTATTAATATACGGTCAAGTTCCTGCTCAAAGAAATTAGCGGTATGTTCATTCCATTTTTGAGGAAATCTGTTCAACTCTCTAAAGCTGCTTGCTAAAGTGTTTATGTATATTTTCTTTTGATGAGCGTCGTTAATAAAAATAGGCGGATATAAATTATACATCAACATCCAGTTTTTTGCAATTCTTGTTATCCGTCCATTTCCATCTGCAAATGGATGAATTCTTATTAATTCGTGATGGAAATAAATGGCTTTTGCTATTGGATTCTGGATGTGGTGCATTTGAAAAAACAAATTAGCAACTAACCCGGAAACTTCCTGGGGTTCGGGGCAAATGTGGTTCCCAATTTGAACAACCGTTTGCCTGTACCGGTTAGGATGTAGCGCATTAGTTTCGGGAGAGATTAACCGAAGAAGCTGAAATAGCTGTATTTCCTTTTCGAAATTGTTACCCAAATTTATTTCTTCAATTACAAATTCAAGTGACAGTTTTAGGTTAATCAAATACACCCTGGCTTCTTCCTCATTCTGAGCCTCCATCTGAGCATTTTTAATACTGAGCAGCTCTTTAAGATTGTGAATACCGGCAAGGTAAGTATCTAAAAGGTCATCGTCCAGGTGATGCCTGCTGTAAATGATCAGCCTGTAAATGGACTTAATTACTTTATCTATTTCATTGATTTTGCTTTGGTTTAATTGAATAATATTAATTGGCAATAATTCCATTTTATGACTGTTTAACTACTTCATTTTAATACAGTTGCTCTGAAGGCGATGCGGTTGGAAAATAAATGTTCGCTATATGATATGATAAATTGATATTATTTTTCTTTTTTAATTTTATTCATTATCTCAAAATATAACCCGATTTGTAAAAAATCACGCCCTGTTTCATCATTAATTTTATAATCAAACTGGTGTAAATACCCCACTTGAAAACTTGTTTGTTTTGTTATTCTGTAACCAACAGAAACCAAGGCCCTGTTCCTTTCAAAATAAGGTTCCTGCCCTGTAAAAAATATTTCATTGCTCAAACTGATTTGAAAAGGTTTATAATCTGTTTTATTATTTCCGAAAGGAAACGTGGCTCCTAATCTATATCTAAACCTGTTTCTAAAACCATTGCTGGTAAAACGAAATTCTGCTCTATACCTGTGCTCAATGCTAACATTTCCAATTGGCTGTGTAAAACTGATTTGCGGCCACAAACGGAATTCATCATTGTTTTTCGGCTTTAAAAAATTTCCTCCCTCCCGGTATGTATCATAGTCACCGGCACCCAGGGTGATGGTTAAATTTTTATAGGCTTTGTAGGCTACGCCTCCTTTGTATTCATGATAATGAAAATCTTCATAGAATTTTAATGACCGCAATTGTGCTTCCCCAAAAACACTCCATTTTTCACTTATTTTGTATTTCACATTTATAATATTCCAGCTTCCGAAATCTGCGTATTGGGAATAGCAGTAGTTACTGATAAATCCGAAAAGTAATGAGTATAAACCTTTCTTTGCTATGTTCATTTTTTATAGGATTTTAGGGTTAAACTGTAAAAGCTATTACCCTAACATTGATTTTCTCCGTGCAATCAGCTTCTCAATTTCCACAGCAATAAATATTAGCGAAGCAGAAGCGCCAACAATTATAAACTCGCTGAATGTTAAAGCTTCTGTTTCGAAAATTGGTTGAAAGTATGGAACAAAGGTGATCACCGTCTGCAATGCAATGCTTACCATAATTCCAATAATCAAAACCTTGTTTGAAAACAAGCCTACCTGGAAAAAGGAATCCTTTCCCGACCGTATAGCTAAAACGTGTGCAAATTGAGCTAAGCAAAGAAAATTAAAAACCATGGTTTGCCAGTGAAGACCATTTCGTATTGACCATGCCTGAAGGCATAAAGCAATTCCTGCCATCAACGTACCTACCCAGATCATGTGAAGTCCACGGCCCTCTGCAAAAACACTTTGTTGCGGTGGGCGGGGGGGACGGTTCATCACATCTTTCTCCGCTTTTTCAAACGATAAAGAAATGGCCGGTACACCATCAGATACAAGATTGATCCATAGGATGTGAATCGGCAACAATGCCACCGGCAAACCTATCAGTGGTCCCAACAACAAAGTGAGTATTTCACTTGAATTGGTGGTCATCAAAAATTTAATAAACTTCAAAATATTATCATAGATTCTTCTTCCTTCTTTCACCGCTCTTATTATGGTTGAAAAATTATCATCAAGAAGAATCATATGTGCCGCTTCTTTCGAAACATCGGTACCAGTAATGCCCATAGCTATCCCGATGTTTGCCTTTTTTAGTGAAGGGGCATCGTTCACTCCATCACCGGTCATAGAAACAAAATGTCCTTTTTTCTGAAGCATTTTTACAATCTGCAATTTTTGCTCCGGCGACACCCGGGCATACACTTTTATTTTCTCCACTTTCAATTCAAAGTCATCATCATTCAAAGCAGCAAGCTCCCGGCCGGTTACAACCACATCGTCAGCGCTGCTTATAATCCCAATCCTTTCGGCAATTGTTTTAGCCGTAAGCGGATGGTCGCCAGTTATCATAACCGGGATAATGCCTGCTGACTTGCATTGCCTCACTGCATCAAAAACTTCTTCCCGTGGAGGGTCAATAATGCCGGCTAACCCCAAAAAATGCAAGCCAGTTTCATGCTCTTCGCTACTTGGCTTGGCAGGAACTGCATCCCAGTAACGATACGCAAACCCAAGCACACGGCTGCCGTTGGCCGCCATTTTATCTATCTGCAGAGAGATCTCAGTTTTATCAATATTGTAGCAACGTTCAAGAATAACATCGGGTGCACCCTTGGTAAAAGCTATAACCCGATCATTATATTTATGAAAGGTGGTCATCAGCTTTCGGTTTGAGTCAAAAGCTATTTCTGTTATTCGTGGCAATACTTTAGCGGAGATATTATGTTCCCTCGCTACTTCCATCAGGGCTGTTTCAGTACTATCGCCTTTAAGGTTATTATTTTCATCTTCTACTGCATCGTTGTTCATCGCAAAAGCATGAAGCAATAAATCAGCTTCATGGTCATCATGCAGGTGTTCAATTAAATTTTTACGGGAATACAAACTATTGCCTGCAAACACTTCTTCCACATACATTTTGTTTTTGGTAAGTGTACCCGTTTTATCTGTGCAGATATAGGTTACCGAACCCAGTGTTTCAACTGCTGGTAACTTTCTGATTAGTGTATTATGACGAATCAATCTTTTAGCTGCAAGTGCTAAAGAAATAGTAATTACCGCAGGTAAAGCTTCCGGAATGGCAGCTACTGCTAATGAGATGCTGGTGAGCACCATTTTCAATGGATCTTCTCCTCGAAGCCAACCGGCAATAAAAAATACGATGCAGATAAAGGCAACGATGATAGAAAGTTTTTTTCCAAACGAAGCCAGGCGTTGTTGTAATGGTGTAAGTGTTTCTTTTTCCTGTAACAGTTTGGCAATTCTTCCTAACTCTGTTTGCATACCGGTGGCAACCACTATTCCTTTTCCACGGCCATAAGTAACGTAAGTGCCCTTAAATGCAATATTTTTTTTATCGCCGGGAGAAAGTTTTTCCGTTTCCAGTACTTCACTTATTTTTTCAACCGCCTCCGATTCACCGGTTAGGGCCGCTTCTTCAACCTTCAGATTAACGGATTCAGAAATTCTTATGTCTGCGGGTATTGAATCTCCGGCTTCTAACAATACAATGTCTCCAGGCACTAACGATGAAGCCGATAACCAGGTAAGCTTGCCATCTCTTAACGTTTTTGCCTGCATAGCCGCCATTTGTTTTAAGGCCTGCATGGCTTTCTCAGCCCGGTATTCCTGTATAAATCCTACAACGGCATTTAAAACAACGATGATTAAAATGACTATTGTGTCTTTGAGATCACCCACTATGCCGGAGATGATTGCTGCTGCAAGCAGTACCAAAATCATCACGTCTTTAAACTGTGCTAATAAAATAGATGCAGCACTTTTTTTTCTACCTTCTTGCAGTTCGTTCGGACCAACCAGTGTTAATTTTTCTTCAGCATTTTTAGAGGTAAGGCCAAGAGGTGAGGATTCTGTTGCATCATAAACTTCATCGGTTGTAAGATTATGCCAATTCATGTTCATCTTTTTTATAAAGTTTTTGGAGATTACCCAAAATCAAATAAGTCGCCTAAAAAACCGCCCTTCCTTTTTCGCTGATTATTTCTGTTTTGGTTAAAAAAAGTTTCGTTATCATCGTCATCATCATGCCGTTGTTTTCTTTTTCCATCGTTTTGTTTCAACTGCTGGTTAGTTTCAGCAATGGTTGATTTTTCTATTATTTTATCAAGTTCTCCTTTATCTAACCAAACCCCACGGCATTTAGGGCAGTAGTCAATTTCTACTCCTTGTCTTTCTGTCATTACCAGCAACTCTTCACAATTTGGACATTGCATAATTTTAATTTTAATGGTTATGTAATTATTGAAATATATTTCCTGTTGCCCATTGCAGTGAAATTTTGGTTTTAAAGAATTTAGCCTTTAGCTCTTGTAATTTTTGCAGGTTTGTTAATATTATGGTTTTCCTTACGTTGATAAGAAATAATGTACTTTCTTCTGCCTTGAAACGGATTTCTTCACAGCACTGTAATGCATAATAATTTGTATAAGCCTTTTCCTGTAATGCTATTTGTGTTTTTAGGGTATGGAACATCCGCCTTAGCTTTTTCGAAAATATATCAGCCTGTTTTGCAACCGGATAATACGGGGATGAGACCTGTTTCATTACCTGATTCTATCCCGGTACACATGTTTTTCAACCATGCAGGAGCAGTGTTTTGTAGTTGCCAGCCAGGACAATCCTTTGTTATACGGAATTTTTTGCGCAAACAATGAAAGAGAAATACCGTGAAAAAAGTGGTCACTATTTTTTTGTATTTTTTTTAATTAAGCATGTTAAGAATTTGAGTATCCTCATAAAAATTTACTTCACCAGATGCAATATCATGTGTGCCACCAACAATTCCAATAGTGCCTGCCTGTATCATTTCCTTTAATATTGGGCTACGTTCCATTATGGCATGTACCGTTCTTTTTACATTAATACTTGCAACTTTCTCCACAAACTCTGCATTACCTGAGTTGCGATTTTCAGTTACTGTTTTCTCATCATAAACTGCAGGTTGTATTTTGCTTAACAGTGCTGTAAGGTTGCCCATTTCCACATGGTCGCAGGCACCTTTCACAGCACCGCACTTTGTATGACCCAGCACTACTATAATTTTTGAGCCTGCTACTTTACAGGCAAACTCCATACTGCCTAAAATATCCTCGTTGATGATATTGCCCGCAATTCGCACACTGAAAACATCACCCAGGCCCTGGTCAAAAATCAACTCAGCGGATGTTCGGGAATCAATGCAGCTTAATATAACAGCAAAGGGATGTTGCCCATCTGATGTTTCATTGGCCTGTTGCAGCAGGTTCCGGTTTGCTTTAAGGTTATTCATAAACCTTTTATTACCTTCTTTTAAAATGTCCAGTGCCATTGAAGGTGTTATGGCAGCCTGCATTTCTTTAGTCAATGTTTTCATTTTTTTTGTTTTTTTTTAATTGATTATAAATAAGCCGGTTCAATAAATTTTATCTTCTCAACGGTAATGTTCTTTGATTTAGCATTAATCTCGTAATCTTTTATTAGTTCAAGAACATCATGAGCAACTGATTTTGATTTGGAAAAATCAATAACCACTTTTGAATTGGCAGGAATTTCATCTAACGCTCGTATCACATTGGCTTTGTTGAAGAACGATACTTCTTCCGCTAAAACAAGCTGATGGACTTCCTGCCCTTCCACTGTAGTTATGGTATCTTTCATGTGATGTGAATTGCGGTAACTGTGCTGCAACGTGTAGAAAATACCGAAGAGTACACCGATGGTAATTCCTTTTAATAAATCGGTTGCTAATATGCCAATAACTGTAGCCATAAATGGTATAAACTGCTCCCAGCCCAATTTATACATCTGCTTAAAAAGAGCAGGTTTCGCTAATTTATAACCTACTATTATCAGTATGGCAGCTAAACTGGCCAGCGGAATCATATTCAGCAATCCAGCAATTGTAATTGCACTTATCAACAGGAAAACACCATGCAGTATGGCTGACATTTTTGTTTTACCGCCGAATGTGATATTGGCCGTACTGCGAACAATAACCTGTGTTATGGGCAAGCCGCCAATTAACCCGGAAATTACATTTCCCAATCCCTGTGCTTTCAATTCCCTGTTAGTCGGTGTTACCCTTTTATATGGATCAAGCTTGTCCGTTGCCTCTACGCACAAAAGTGTTTCCAGGCTTGCCACGATGGCTAACACAACTGCCACCTCCCAAACTTTAAAATTTGAAATTGCCGAGAAGTCGGGAAAGGTAAAAAAGGTAAAAAATTCTGTTAAGCTATTGGCAACCGGAAGCCTTACTACCTGGTCTGCAGCTAAACTGAAATTCAGCGTTCCCGACTGGTACATGTAATTCATTACAATACCCAAAACAACAACCACAATCGGCCCTTGTATGATCTGAAATATTTTATGCTTTTTTATTAATACTTTATCCCAAAATATCAATATGGCTAAAGCAATGGTTGAAATCAAAACAGCACCTGTTGTAATGGAATTTAAGGCATTGGAGATTGAAGATAATGTTGTGCCACCATCGGCCTGAATGTAGGACATATCTCCTTCGGAATCTTTATCATAACCCACCGCATGTGGGATTTGCTTTAAAATAATGAGTAACCCGATGCCCGTAAGCATTCCTTTAATTACTGACGAAGGGAAAAAATAGGCAATAAAGCCTGCCTTGGCAAAACCCATAATTAGCTGGAGAATTCCCGCCAGTACAACGGCTAATAAAAAAGCAGGCCAGGAACCAATAGCTGCAATAGATGTTAACACTATCACGGCTAACCCAGCTGCAGGGCCGCTAACTCCCAGTGGCGAGCCGCTGGCAATGCCCACTATAATACCACCGATGATGCCGGCAATAATACCCGCAAACAAGGGCGCACCGGATGCAAGGGCAATACCGAGGCATAAAGGAACTGCAACAAAAAAAACGACAATACTCGCCGGCAGGTCGCTTTTTAGTTCATTAAACATGTTTTTTACTTCCATTATTTTAAATTTTGGCTTAACAAGGGTAAGATAGTACGTTTATTTTAAATGATAGTAATACTATCATTTCAGATTGTAAAACTTTACATAATTTTGACAATTGGAATTTGTCACCTGACTATTTTAGCGTGTCAGATGATATTTAAATGCTGAATAAATTAAACCCGAAAACATGGAGCTACAGTTACAGATAAAAATGAATAATAAATTATTTCTCAGAAACCCCGAACAATCTGAACTGGGAAAGAAAATCATACTGCACAGCATACAGTTGATAAATAAAAATGGATTTGAGTCGTTCACCTTTAAAAAACTGGCTGAAGATATTGGTACAACTGAGGCAGGAATTTACAGGTATTTTGAAAATAAGCACCGCTTGCTGATATATATAGCAGCCTGGTATTGGAGTTGGCTCGAATACAGGGTTACAGTTAACACCAATAATATTAAAGACCCGGTCGTTAAGCTCAAAAGAGTAATTAAATTATTGGCTACGGTAGTTGAAGATGATGTTAGAACAAGTTATGTCAATGAAAACATACTTCACCAGATAATCATTGCAGAGGGTACTAAAGCCTATTTAACCAAACATGTATCTGAAGACAACAAAGACCAGTTATTTAAACCTTATAAGGACCTTTGTGCAAAAATTGGAATTATTATACTGGAGTGTAATCCAAAATATAAGTATCCGAAATCTTTATCAAGTACCATTATTGAGATGGCACATTTCCAAAATTTTTTTATGAACAATCTTCCCTCGCTGACCGATTTTGGCAAAACCAAAAATGAGTCAGCGATTGTTTCTTTCCTGGAGGATTTGGTGTTTAGCGCTCTTAAGAAGCGCTAGTTAGGCAGGAAGGGCTTTGCAATTTCAATAAATAGAGAATCTGGGTTTTTTGTTACAGCATAAATCTCGGAATTGGCTTTTAAAAAGAATTCTTAATTCTATTACAGGGATATGGTCCCGCTTCAAACGGGACGACCTCCACGGTTCAAGTTGTACATCAAACAAAAAAGTCTCTCATTGCTGAAAGGCTTTTTGCTGGGATTTTTGTCGGAATGGTCCCGCTTCTTGCGGGACGACCTCCATACATTGAAACAAAAAAGCCTCTCATTACTGAAAGGCTTTGTGTTGGGATTTTTGTCGGGATGGTCCCGCTTCTTGCGGGACGACCTCCATACATTCAAACAAAAAAGCCTCTCATTGCTGAAAGGCTTTGTGTTGGGAATTTGTCGGGATGGTCCCGCTTCTTGCGGGACGACCTCCACGGTTTAAAGCGGGACGCTATCAACCGAGCAAAATATTATTGTCAATCAGAAATCGTTTGATCCCTCTTTTTTTAATTTTTATTTCAAGTGCCATCGCTTCAGATTTATTCTTGCATTCTATCGTGTGAACCAATTTCCAAGGAACGCCAGACTTTGTACTTAAACTCTGCCCGCTATTATGGCGATACATTCTGTCAACAACATCATTCGTTATCCCAACATAATATTTCTGGCGACTTTCACTCAATAAAAAATAAACATAGCACCTCATACTTATACTAACAAAAAAGCCTCTCATTGCTGAAAGGCTTCTTGCTGGGATTTTTGTCGGATGGTCCCGCTTGAAGCGGGACGACCTCCTGACTATTGTCGGGATGGCAAGATTCGAACTTGCGACCTCCTGGTCCCAAACCAGGCGCGATAACCGGGCTACGCTACATCCCGAACTTTTAAAAAACTTAAACTGTTTGGTTATTCACTATTTGCAAGATTTGAACTTGCAAACTTCCCGCCCTAAAGCGGGACGCGATAACCGGGCTACGCTACATCCCGAACTTTTAAACAGTTAGTAAGATCTGATTTGTTGCGGAGAGGGTGGGATTCGAACCCACGGTACAGTTTAACCCGTACGACGATTTAGCAAACCGTTCCTTTCGGCCACTCAGGCACCTCTCCTTTTGTAACCTGCACCTTGTTTAAGGGGCAGCAAAAATACGGCTCTATAAGATACCACCCAAATCAAAATCGAAATAAATAAGAAATAAGGAATAAAAAATCACAATTCAGCAAAATCAAATGCATTTTCTGTTATAAAGTACATCGCTTGCCTGCAAAAAAATCCAGGTCGATGACCTGGAATAATTATTTATATGCGAATGATCATTTACATGGCAGCCAGCTGAACTTTTTGCTGAAGCTCCAATACACTTTCTTTAAACAGGTTGTCGGTATCCATCAGATCTTTTACCGTTTGGCAACTATGGATCACCGTGGTATGATCCCTTCCTCCGAAATGCTCGCCAATGGTCTTTAATGAGTTCTTGGTAAATGCTTTCGACAGGAACATGGTGATCTGCCTTGCTTGTACGATCTCTCTCTTCCTGGTCTTCTGTAACAACTTATCATAAGGCACATCAAAATATTCGCATACCATTTTCTGGATGGCATCGATGGTGATCTCCTTGCTGGAAGATTTTACAAAATTTCGTAATACTTTTTTGGCCAATTCAAGGTCTATTTCCCTCTTGTTTAGCGAAGATTGTGCCAACAAAGATATCAGGGCGCCTTCAAGCTCCCGTACGTTGCTATTGATATTATAAGCGATGTATTTAACAACTTCACGCGGCATTTCAAGGCCATCGTGTTTCATCTTATTTTCCAATATCTCTATCTTGGTATCGTAATCGGGCAATTGCAGATCGGCACTTAGCCCCCAACGGAAACGACTCAACAGTCTTTCCTGTACTCCTTCCAGGTCTTTTGGCGACTTATCGCTTGTAAGGATCAGTTGCTTGCCACTCTGGTGAAGATGATTGAAAATAGAGAAGAATGCATCCTGCGATTTTTCTGCCCTGTTAAAAAACTGAACATCATCAATGATCAATACATCGATGAGCTGGTAGAAATGAATGAAATCATTGATCGCATTGTTGCGGCCATGATCTATGAATTGATTGATGAACTTTTCTGAACTAACATATAATACAACCTTATTGTTGTACAATCTTTTTACCTCATTGCCGATGGCTTGTGCCAAATGCGTTTTACCCAAACCAACCCCACCATAAATAACCAGCGGATTGAACGAAGTAGTTCCCGGTTTTTCTGCAACCGTTTTACCAGCCCTGCGGGCAACGCGGTTACAATCTCCTTCAATGAATGAGTCAAATGTATAAGCACTGTTAAGCTGCGGATCGATCTGCATCTTTTTCAAACCCGGAATCACAAATGGGTTCTTAACAGGATTATTTATGACAAGTGGAAAATCCATTTCATTATTTGAATATGATTTGTAACCGTTTCCAGGGATATCCATGGTGAGTGGCTTATTCTTGCTGTTGCCACTATCTACCATGATCCTGTACTCCAACCTCGCTTCTTTTCCCAATTCCCTTTTCAGGGTCTTGGCCAGTAAAGAAACATAATGCTCTTCAAGATACTCATAAAAAAACTGACTTGGTACCTGGATGGTGAGAATTTTTTCTTTTAACGCAACAGGTTTGATAGGTTCGAACCAGGTTTTGAAATGCTGCCACTCAACTATATCTTTTATAATCTCTAAACAATTAGCCCATACTTTTTCAAAAGTCTTCTCCATTATTCCTAAAGCAATTTATATATGTTGAGTTATTGGTGTTGTATAAGGTATTTCCCTTCAAAAAACCTAATTTATTTTTTATAAAAATATTTTTTGGCAGGACAGCGAATATCAAAATAATTTGTTGAAAAAAAAACTTTTTATTCACTTGTTTTTTTCCATATCACCACAGTATGGCTTTTAAAAAAAAATATCCAAACACAGGCCAAAGCCATACCCCGTATACAAGTGAAATAACAAAATCTTCTCAAAAAAAACCAATATATATTTTTTCAAAAAACGGTACTTGTACACATATTCTTTATCCATCATGGAAAAGCATTGTTTGTCGCAAAAAACCATTATGCAGGGAATGGAACTTTTAGCAACCTTTTTTCATTAAATAGCCTTACTTTTATCGTCCTAAAAAAATTTGTATGAGTTACGAACTTACCGGGAAGCTGGTTGCCAAGTATGACACGGTTCAACGCACCGAAACTTTTAAAACAAGGGAATTCGTGGTGGAGAAATCAGAAGACATCAATGGCCGCTCCGTTGTTAATTATGTAAAGTTCCAGTGTGTACAGGACCGTACGGCCATTGTAGACAGGGTGAATACCGGTGACGAGATCAAAGTGTACTTCAATATCAAGGGCAGCAAGTGGGAAAAAGACGGCAAAACGAACTATATCACCAATCTCGATGCCTGGCGTTTGGAACAAATGCTGCAAACAGGTGCCAAGGCTCCGGACAATGATTACCTGGAACCATTGGATACTTTTTCATCTACCGCTCCTGATGCAGTTGATGATCTGCCGTTTTAAGAAAACAGCACTTATATAAAGAATGGATTGTTTTTAGGATAACTCCCTAACACATGAAACAAAAAATAGTCGTACGTTTAACGCCCTCTGAGGCCGCTGATCCTGCTATTACCAGGAAAAAAATAGCCCGGACTGTTGGTAAAAAAGAAGAAGACATCAGCGGGTATAACCTGCTCAAAAGATCCATCGATGCCAGGGGCCAACAAGTGATGGTCAACCTCAGCCTTGAGTGTTTTATCCAGGAGCCTTTTCAAAAATCAATTCCCGCCAACTTCTCATTTAAAGACGTTCGAAACGCAAAGCACAAGGTCATTATCATTGGAGCCGGTCCGGCAGGCCTCTTTGCAGCTTTACATTTACTGGAAGCAGGCATTCAACCCATCATATTAGAAAGAGGAAAAGACATTCGTACCCGTCGCCGCGACCTTGCCCTGCTTAACCGGGAAGGCATTGTAAATCCCGAAAGCAATTATTGCTTTGGAGAAGGTGGCGCCGGTACATACAGCGATGGTAAATTATATACCAGAAGCAATAAAAGAGGCGACATAAACCGAATCCTGCAACTCTTCATTCATTTTGGAGCTCCCGATAGTATTGGCTATGATGCCCATCCACACATCGGTACGAATAAATTACCGGGCATCATTACTGCCATGCGGGAACAGATCATTGATTGCGGTGGACAGATCCACTTCGAAAAAAAAGTAACCGATCTGCAAATAGTCAATGATAAGATCCAATCTGCGATCACCGCCGACCAGGAACGGTTTGTAGCCGATGCTTATATCCTGGCAACCGGCCATTCGGCCAGGGATATTTTTGAACTCCTGCATCAAAAAAATATTTTAATCGAACCCAAAGCTTTTGCATTGGGCGTTAGGGTTGAACATCCTCAATCGTTGATCGATACCATTCAATACCATTGTACAACCCGCGATAGCATGTTGCCACCTGCATCGTATAGTTTAGTAAACCAGGTGCAGGATAAAGGCGTGTTCTCTTTTTGCATGTGCCCTGGGGGTATTATTGCGCCTGCATCAACATCTCCCGGTGAATTAGTGGTGAATGGATGGAGCCCATCGAAAAGAAATAATCCCTTTGCCAATAGCGGCATGGTGGTGACCGTATCAGCAGAAGATGCGCACCGGGAAACTAAATCACTCAACATCGATCCGGGTCACCCGTTGCTGTTTATGTACTTTCAACAAATGATCGAACAAAAGGCTTTCGATGCAGGCGGAGGAAAAATGGTTGCCCCCGCTCTACGTATGGTAGATTTTTCGAACAGGAAGATATCAAATTCATTGGCAACCAATTCATATTTACCTGGACTGCAACCGGCCGATCTCCAGCAAGTATTACCTGCATTTATATATGATGCACTGGCAACAGGCTTTAAAGGATTTGGAAAAAAAATGAAAGGATATTTTACCAATGAAGCCAATGTGGTGGCCACCGAAAGCCGAACCTCAAGCCCGGTAAGGATTCCCCGCTTACCAGGTACAGGTGAACATCCGCAATGCCGGAACCTGTATCCCTGCGGCGAAGGAGCCGGTTATGCCGGTGGCATTGTAAGCGCAGCCATGGATGGTGAAAACATTGCTGCCTGGATCGAAGAAAAATTATTACGCTCATCCCGGTAACATTCCGTTAATACGAATGCAACGTTCGTTTCTGAATTAGCCCTTATATTTACGTTCACAATACACAGCCATATGAATGTTCTTGAACTGGAGCACATTAAAAAATATTTCGCCACGCAAAAAGCAGTGGACGACATCAGCATGACCATCGCCGAAGGACAGATCTTTGGTTTACTAGGCCCGAACGGCGCCGGTAAAACAACCCTGCTTCGCATGATCACCGGTATCTTTTATCCCGATAGTGGTAACATCACCCTGAACGGTAAAAAATTCGATGCGATGAATGATGCCATCAACATTGGCTACATGCCCGAAGAAAGAGGGCTGTATAAAAAAATGAAGATCGGCGAACAGGCATTATACCTGGCCCGCCTCAAAGGCATGAGCAAGGCCGACGCCATGACAGAGATCAAACGCTGGTTTGTAAAATTTGAAATGGAAAGCTGGTGGAATAAGAAAGTAGAGGACCTGAGTAAAGGAATGAGCCAGAAACTTCAATTCGTAACCACGGTATTGCACCGGCCAAAACTCATCATACTCGATGAACCTTTTAGTGGATTAGACCCGGTGAATGCAAACCTCATCAAAGATGAAATTTTCAACCTGGCCAGGAATGGCACTACCATTATATTCAGTACGCATCGCATGGAGCAGGTTGAAGAGATCTGCAATCACATTGTGCTGGTAAATAAAGGCAAAAAGATTTTGGATGGAACAGTGCAACAGGTAAAACAGGATTTTAAAGAAAACATTTACAGCCTTGGGGCACCCGTTTTACCAGAACACCTGATGACGCATATTTTTGAAGTGGTGAAACATGAGCCTGGAAAATTGCTGTTAAAACTGGGAGATGGCACCACTCCCAACGATGTATTGAGGTATTTCATCAACCAGGAAGTTCCCATCATTTCATTCAATGAAGTGCTGCCTTCGCTGAACGACATTTTCATCAGGCTGGTAGAAGGAACCGCTGCTGCCAGGCAGTTTCAAACCATTAATTAATTCTAAAGAAATCATCATGAATAAAGTTGGATTGATCATAAGCCGTGAATATTTCACCAGGGTAAAAAAGAAATCATTTCTCATCACCACCATCCTGGTTCCGTTGGTGATCATTGGTTTTTATGCTGCCATCATTGCCATTTCTTTAAAAGACAGTGATGAAAAACAAACCATTGCCGTGGTGGATGAGGCGAATCTTTTTAATGGACAGATAGCAGAAGCAGGAAAAGCATTTACGTTCAAATTCATTCCAAATGAAACCGAAAAAACATTCGTTACTAAATACAAGGAACAAGGCTACCAGTCTTTCCTGTACATCCCGCCATTTGATCTGAATAAACCAGATAAATTTATTTTACACAGCCAATCATCGGCCAGTTTGCCAACCACGTCGGCCATTGAAAAATACATCAACAAAGCCATCCGCGACAAACGATTGGTTGCACAGGGTTTCGATCCAAAAAAATATGAAAGCATTGTAGCAGACGTAGACCTTGATAACACCATCGATACCAAGGATGGCGCCAAGAAAAGTGTAGCCGGTGTGGCATATGCAGTATCATTCGCCTGTGGTATACTTATTTATATGATGATGATCATTTACGGTACCCAGGTGATGAGAGGCGTAACCGAAGAAAAAACAAATCGCATTGCTGAAGTGATCGTAAGCTCGGTAAAACCTTTTCAATTGATGATGGGAAAGATCATTGGCATTGGTGCCGTTGGACTCACCCAGTTCGCTATCTGGATCATCCTCATATTTGCGATGCAGCTTGCTCTGCCCCTTATATTCCCCGACCTGCTCAACCAGGTAAACAACACATCAGGCAATGCCGAAACGGCTTCTATGGCTGCTACCGCGATGCAAGGTTTCTCGTCGTTGCCGTTGTTTAAAATAGCAGCTTCATTCATTTTTTATTTCCTGGGAGGTTACCTCACCTATGCGTCACTGTTTGCCGCCGTGGGTAGTGTGGTAAGTGAAGACCAGCAGGAAGCACAGCAACTGATTTTCCCGATCCTCATGCCGATCATACTTGGATTTGTGATCATGACGAAAGCCGTGAACGAACCCAACAGCAGCCTGGCGGTATTCGGCAGTTTATTCCCGCTCACTTCTCCCATTGTAATGATGGGTCGCATTACCTACGACATACCTTTCTGGCAAATGGCATTATCCATGTTGTTGCTGGTAGGATGTTTCTTATTATTTACCTGGATCACGGGCAAGATTTACCGCACCGGAATTCTTATGTATGGTAAAAAGCCAAGCTGGAAAGAAATGATCAAATGGGGTTTCAGGAAATCTTAAGTTGATTTATTATGCTGCCTGAGTTCCTTCCGGACCACCAAAGATGGCTTTTTTGGCTTCGGCCTTGGCATACCGGTAAAGGTTACCCGAAATCACCAGGCAGGCTGCAACGATGATTCCCAGGATAAAACCAATGACAGCATATAAAAGCGCTGAAGGTTTTTTGATATCATAAGGAGGATCTGGTTTATCCAGGATCGCAATGATGGGGGTTACTTTTTGCAGTCTCCACAATGCTTCTTCGCGGTTATTGGCCGATGCATCGCGTTGACGCATAACCCTATCTTTTTCATTCACCAGGTTTTCTTTCGGTATCTGGTACTCGATCTTTTCGGGAGATACAAACAAAGTGGTATTGGCCATGCGTACAGCCTTCTTATCATAAACATTCAACACCGTTTCAAGTGAATCTATTTTACGCAAAGTGAAATCATAATCCAGCTTCGCTTTCTTCATCTTTAGTTCCTTATAAAATTCAGATATTTTTTCGATGAACTGGTAACTCACCGGTGCAACCAGTTTCATATCTGTTGAACTAAAATTGATCTCCAGGATACCATTCTTATTGATGCGTGCGCTAAACCCTGCTTTCAACAAATTGCCGCCGGTAGCAGCAAGCGAAGTGCTGTCTGCAGGCATTTGAATGGCAGGCTCAAACAAGGAACGGGTATTATTGAAATTTTCGATGAGCAGTGCAGCTACGGTTTTGTTTCCAAAATCGGGTAATCGTTGCAAAGCCACAGCTTCTCTTGTGTTACGACTTTGTGCTAATTCAACAATATTGATCGAGGCTTCCTGGCTGAAACTTTTTGGTGTTTCGGAAATGCCAAGAATGGCGCTCAACTGGCTGGTGGCGCCACTATTATCATTTGACGCCGTTAAAGGGAAAACGGTTGCCCGGGACGTATATATTGGAGCAACCCTACGGGAATAAAAGAAAAATCCTACGGCAAGGATAATTCCAGATAACAATATCAGCCATTTAAAACGGGATATCTTGTAAAATATATTCCTGATGAGTTCGTGATAGGTCACAAGAACGTTTTTAGTTAATGTATTTAAATATGATCGCCGTTAGGATCACCGGTACAGCGGCCACCAATGTAGATTTTGCCAGGTCTGATACTTCCTGTCCTTCTGGTCGTGCAGGAACCGTTATGGTAGATCCTTCTTCCACTTTTGGATAAAAATGGAAAAACAGGAAATTCTTGGTTCGCTTACTTTTCCCATTGGCATATGTTACAAAGATCCTCTTTCGCCACGGCTTCACGCCATACCCACCAGCCTTGTCGATATAATAAGACAGGTTGGTATGTTCCTTGTCAAAATTGATCTTTAATGGCGACTGAACTTTTCCCTGTACACTTACAAAAGGATTGATCTCGGGAACAAATACCACATCATTTTCCTGTAAAATAATGTCATGCTTCGAGTTCCGGTATTTCATAGCCTTATACAGATCTATACTTACCGGCTCATCAATGGCTTTGGCCTTGGCAAGGGCGGCACTGTCGATAATGGGTTTACCATTAGAATCAATAGCAGGCTTATCAACAATTTTCTCCCTGAAAAATTCAGATTTATTCCTGTACAAAACAGCTCCACCAAGGTTGGCATTGTCTTTTAATCCGCCGGCCCTGTCGAGGTAAGATGATAAACGTTCATATTTGTCTAATCTTGCATAACGCCCGGGATATTTTACAAGTCCCTTCAGTTCTATATTCTGTTGTAATTCAAAACTTGGATTTTTACGAACAAATACCTGGTCGAAAGGCTTCAGCAAAACATGTGCAGAAGCAGAATCTAGTTGAAGATCGGGAAGAATAGAGTAAGATTTTACAATGGTTCGGGTTGGTTTCAATCCTTTCTTTGCAGAATCCACATCTACAATACTGGAAATTTCCAATCGTCCAAATTCAGCACTTTGTTTAATACCGCCGGATAGGTATAACAGATCCTGCAGGTTCATACCTCCATACTTGCGCACTTTACCTTCGCGGCGAACTTCTCCATAAATTTCAACAAACTGCGATTCACCAAATTCACTTTGAGCAAACAACTGAACAATATCATTTGGCATCAGCAATACGTTGCTGGTACTGTTTATTTCATTTTCATTGATTCCCGACAAATTCAGTTCCAGCCTGTCTGACTGAAGATTGGTTGAATCACCGGCGCCCCTGAAAATATACGCCCTTGGCAGGTATGTATTGCGGGTTACACCACCGGCCCTGTTGATCACATCGAACAAACGATCCCCGGTTTTTAATTCATATACATCCGGGTATGTTACTTCTCCCCTTAATTCTATTTTATTGGAAATGCCTGGTTTGATGAGATCTACTTTCAGGATATCACCATCCTGCAACAGGAAATCCTGTCCATCAATTTTGAGGATCGCATTCACGTTCACATCCCGCTGAACCTGCTTTTCATTGTCGGTACGAATTACTTTCAATGATGATGCAAATGCATCAGCGTTCAATCCACCCGTATATTTTAAAAGTGCCTTAACACCCTCATCCTTTTTCAATTGATAATACATTGGGCGTTTGAACTGTCCTGTTGCCAATACCTTTTTTTCAACAAAGCCAATGATCACAAAATCATTATTCTGCAGGTACATATGCTTTCCAAAATCACCGGTATTGAGATATTTATATACATCGATCTCATCGATCACCTTGCCGCTCCTTTTGATCTGGATACTGCGTAGGTTACCGAAATCGCTTACCCCGCCTGCTTTTGCGATAACATTGAATGCATTGGAAAATGCCGACACCGTAACCGGACCAGGATTTTTCACTTCACCTACCACATTTACATTGATGCTGCGGGGCTGACCCAGTGAGATGGAGATATTGGTACCGGCGGGTACTACACTCCTGAAACGGGAATATACAATGGAGCGCATATTGTCGAACGTTAGTCCCTGTACATTGATCTTTCCCAGTCCTTGCGGGAAAATGGCGCCATCTCTTGCCACGATATAACTTTCCTGGAATTCGGCTGCGCCCCAGAGCGAAACCATGATATGATCTCCTACCCCGATCGGGTAATCAAGTGGCGGTGTAGATAACTCGGTAAGATCGGTAACGGCTGAGCCCTGGAAAACATTGGCTCCATAGGTTTTTTCCGGGCTGTAAGCATTGAGCTTTACATTGTCTTTAATAATACTGTCCTTTTCGAGCTTGTTGTTTTTCGAAAATTCCGCATTCTTATCCTTGCCGGTATTTTCTTTATTCTTATCGTTGAGCAGTGAATTAAGTTGCGATGGCGACATGCTCTTGGGATCGATCTGGTTGGGAAGGATCTCGGCGGGTATCTGTTGTATTACCGGAGGTTGACAATATGCTGCGGCTGAATGAAAGAATAGTACAATTAATGCCAGCATTTTTAGTACAAGCCTGCTTGGTAATCGTTGCATTTTTCTGAAGGGGTTAATTTAGTAAATGTTAGATCGAAGCAAATATAATATATTATTCAAGAGGTTGTTGTAACAGGGCTTCATACTCTTCCCTGATTTCCCGCACGATGTCGGCAGCAGGCATGATCTTTTTGATGAGTGCACTAACCTGGCCTATCTCGAGTTCTCCTTCTTCCAGGTCGCCTTCGAACATGCCCTTCTTGGCCCGGCCCCTTCCCAGCAGGGTTTGCAGCGCTTCGGGTGAAGCGCAGTCTTTTTCGGCCTGCTGCACCTGTTGGTAAAATGCATTGCGGATCAGCCTAACCGGTGTAAGTTGTTTCAGGGTTAGAATGGTATCTCCTTCCGAAGTATTAATAACCGCATTCTTGAAATGTATATGGCTTGATGCTTCATCACTGGCTACAAACCGGCTTCCTACCTGCACTCCCGACGCACCAAGAACCATCGCAGCCAGCATCTGCCGGCCAGTGGCAATGCCTCCCGCCGCAATCACCGGGATACTAACGGTATTGCATACTGCCGGGATCAGCACAAAAGTGGTGGTTTCATCCCGCCCGTTATGACCCCCGGCTTCAAAGCCTTCTGCCACCACTGCATCGCAGCCGGCTTCCTGCGCTTTGAGAGCAAATTTGCTGCTGCTCACCACATGTACCACCGTAATGCCATGCGCTTTTAACAGCGATGTATAGGTTTTAGGATTTCCCGCTGAAGTGAAAACGATCGGAACTTTTTCCTCGATGATCGTTTTTATATGGGCTTCAATATCAGGATACAGCATGGGCAGGTTAACGCCAAAAGGTTTACTGGTAGCCGCTTTGCATTTTTGAATATGCTCCTTCAGCACATGAGGATACATACTCCCGCTGCCAATGATCCCCAGTCCACCGGCATTACTTACGGCACTGGCTAAACGCCAACCGCTGGCCCAGATCATACCAGCCTGGATCAATGGAAACTCAATATTAAATAAACGGGTAATGGAATGACGGGGCATAATTGAAAATTGTAAAGATGCGGGGCAACGAATGAAGCCCGACTGGTAACCAAGATAAATAAAAAATCTTATTTGCTGCTGCCACCAAGGTCGATGGCGGTGTTGTCGCCGATATTGAGATTCCTGCTTACGCCCTTTACTTCGGCATCACTGCCAATGAGTGAATTGTTCAACACGATTTCTACCAGGTTAGAATATGCGCCAATGATAGAGTCTTTGATGATGGCGTGCGACACAGTGGTATTTTCACCGATGGCCACATTTGGACCGATCACAGAATTTTTTATGCTGCATCCTGCGCCGATGCTTACTGGTGGTATGATGATAGAATTTTTATAATCGTTCGTTTCAGAAACATTGCCGCCGAACTTTTTTAATAAGATGGCATTGGATTCGAGGAGACTTTCTTTTTTACCACAATCAAACCAATTGGTAACCTTAAATGATTGAAAACGTGCACCCCGTTGAATCATGCATTCAAGCGCATCGGTAAGATTAAATTCTTCGTAACTCGTTTTACTATCGATGATCTTATTGAGGCAGGTAAACAGGAAATCGGTTTCCTTGATCTTGTATACGCCAACGAGGGCCATATTGCTTTTTGGAATAGCAGGTTTTTCAACCACCCTGCTGATAAATCCATCTTCTTCAATTTCTGCAACGCCGAAATTTCGTGGGTCATCAACTTTTTTCACACCCAGCATCGAATGAGGAGAATCAATGATCTCCTTTACATCGTATTCTGCAATGGTATCTCCTAATACAATGATCACTTCATCATTTCCTACCAATTCTTTTGTGAGATCGATCGCATGACCAGTACCATGCCGTTCACTTTGGGTTACAAAATGACAGTTCAGTTCCGGATATTGCTCTGTAACATAATCCCTGATCTTTTCGCCCAGGTAACCAATGATAAAGATGAAATCCTGTACGCCTGCATCGCGGAGCTGATCGATGATGATGCTGAGAATGGTTTTTCCCGCTAATGGAATTAACGCTTTAGGTTGTGTATATGTATGCGGGCGAAGTTTTGTTCCTGCACCGGCTACTGGTATAATGGCCTTCATTGATAAACCCTTCCGCTCTAAACGGACTATTTAGTTTAAAATAGTATCTATTTCGGGAAGTGAAAATAATGATTTTTGTGTAAAACAAACACATTACTATTATCCGGCAGGTATTCTGTAAAATGAATGGCCATGTTTAACATTATAATTTTATGCAGCTTATCTTTGCCACCTAAATAATGCATATGCAAAAGGATACCGTCATTTTTGATCTTATTCAGAAAGAACTGGACAGGCAACGCAATGGTATAGAACTCATTGCCAGCGAAAATTTTACCAGCCTCCAGGTGATGCAGGCCATGGGCACATCGCTTACCAATAAATATGCGGAAGGATACCCTGGCAGAAGGTATTATGGCGGATGCGAAATCGTTGACCAGATAGAACAGCTTGCCATCGACCGTGTTAAAGAAATTTTTGGTTGCGAATATGCAAACGTGCAACCACATAGCGGCGCCCAGGCAAATGCCGCTTTAATGATGGCGGTATTGCAGGCGGGCGATAAAATACTGGGACTCGACCTTAGCATGGGAGGTCACCTTACACACGGCTCACCCGTTAATTTCTCCGGTAAATTATACAAACCATCTTTTTATACAGTTAAAAAGGATACGGGCCTTATTGATTATGAAATGCTGGAAGAAAAAGCCCGTACCGAAAAACCAAAACTCATCATTTGTGGCGCATCAGCCTATAGCAGGGATATTGATTACCCGAGGATCAGGAAAGTTGCCGATGAAATTGGTGCATTTGTATTATGTGATATGGCGCATCCCGCCGGGCTTATTGCAAAGGGATTGCTGAGTTCACCATTTGAGCATTGTCATTTCGTAACCAGCACTACCCATAAAACTTTGCGTGGACCCCGCGGAGGTATCATCTTAATGAAAAAGGATTTTGAAAATCCGTTTGGTCTCAAAGATCCCAAAGGGAATATCCGCATGATGAGTCACCTGCTAGATATGGCCGTATTCCCCGGTACACAGGGCGGCCCGCTTGAACACGTGATAGCAGCCAAAGCCGTAGCTTTCGGCGAAATCCTGACTGAAGAATATACCGTGTACATTAAGCAGGTTCAGCGCAATGCACAGGCCATGGCCAAAGCATTCATGGAAAAAAAATACGAGATCATCAGTGGCGGAACAGATAACCACCTGATGCTGATCGACCTTCGCAATAAGAACATTACCGGTAAGAAAGCACAGGAAACGCTGGACAGGGCACACATCACCCTGAATAAAAATGCAGTGCCTTATGATGATAAAAGTCCGTTCGTTACCAGCGGCATACGGGTAGGCGTACCTGCAGTAACAACCCGGGGCATGAAAGAAGCTGATATGCAGGTGATCGTAGATCTTATTGACCGGGTGATCACCAATATTGATGACGAAACCGTGATCGCGGAAGTGAAAGAATCGGTAAAAACATTTATGAAACAGTTTCCTTTGTACCCCGAATTGAATCAAACCAATCCAATGCCCGAACTGGCTTAAAAAATAATATCATGCTACAAAGAATTCAATCCATCTGGTTATTGCTCGCCTCTGTTTGCTCCTTTGCCGGGCTTAAGTTTTTTTTCTATTCCGGCAAGGTGAATGAAGTAAGTTCAAATGCAGTAAATGGTGCTTCTACTTACGTAACACTGAATGGATTTCAGAATATTTATATCACTGTTCTTACGATTGCCATTGGTATATTGGCACTCATCATCATATTCCTGTATAAGAACCGGAATTTCCAGATGCGGCTATGTGCCATTGGTATAGGGCTTGAAGCCATCCTGATTTATTTATATTACCAGGAAGTATCAACCCTATTTATCCAGGGAAGCTATTCTATAACCGCTTTGTTACAGGCAGCGATCATATTGTTTTTTATTTTAGCAATAAGGGGAATTGCCAGGGACAATAAACTTATCCGCGACAGCAACAGGCTTCGTTAATGCATTACATAAACCGGCCTGTATAGCTGGTCTTGTTTTTTTTCAGATCAGCGGGCTTGCCGGCAAAGACCAGGTTTCCACCTGCATCGCCTGCTTCGGGGCCCAGGTCTATGATCCAGTCACAACTTTTTAATACATCGGTATTGTGTTCGATCACGATAATGGAATGACCTTGTTCGATCAATGCATTGAATGAAGCCAATAGTTTTTTAATATCGTGGAAATGAAGACCTGTAGTGGGTTCATCAAAGATGAAGAGAATATGACCCTGTGCCTTACCCTTTCCTAAAAATGAAGCCAGTTTTACCCTTTGTGCTTCTCCACCGCTTAACGTGTTGGATGACTGCCCAAGTTTAACGTAACCCAGGCCAACATCACTCAACGGCTGAATTTTTTTGGCTACTTCTTTTCCGTCTTTTTCATCTTTATTAAAGAATTCGATCGCTTCATCCACACTCATCTCCAGCAGTTCATAAATATTCTTATCCTGGAATTTTATATCCAGCACTTCTTCCTTGAATCTTTTGCCACCACACACATCGCATTGCAGGTGTACATCAGCAAGAAATTGCATTTCCACGATCTGTTCGCCTTCTCCCTTGCAGGCATCGCATCGCCCGCCATCTACGTTGAAAGAGAAATGCTTGGGCATAAATCCACGCATCTTGCTAAGCGGTTGTTTGGCATAGAGGTCCCTGATCTCATCATAGGCTTTGATGTAAGTTACCGGGTTACTCCTGCTCGATTTACCGATTGGATTCTGGTCAACCAGTTCTACCTGCTTGATGGAATCCACATCACCTGACAAACCATGGTATAAACCTGGTTTATCTACAAACTCACCTTTTAGTTTTTGAAGTGCCGGGTATAAAATTTGTTTTACCAGCGTTGTTTTGCCGCTTCCGCTAACACCACTAACGGCACAGAGTACCTGCAGTGGAAACTGTACGGAGATGTTTTTGAGATTATTCTGAACAGCGCCTTCCACCGTAATATACCGAACCCATTTGCGCACATGTTTTGGCGGATCGATGGACAATACCCCTGAAAGATATTTCCCGGTGAGGCTATTTTTATCGGCAATGATTTCGTCATGGTTTCCGACAGCAACAACCTCACCCCCGAGATGGCTTGCCAATGGCCCCATGTCAATGATATGATCGGCTTCCCGCATCATCATTTCATCGTGTTCTACTACCACTACCGTATTCCCAAGATCCCTCAATTCTTTTAATACAACTATAAGCCGCTCGGTATCCCTGCTGTGCAGTCCAATAGACGGCTCATCTAATATGTACAATGAATTGGTGAGGTTGCTTCCCAGGCTTCGGGTAAGCTGAATGCGTTGGCTTTCGCCGCCACTAAGCGAATTGGCCAGGCGGTTGAGGGTAAGATAACCGAGACCTACATCAATAAGGGTTTTTATACGCAGGTGAATTTCAATGAGAATTCGTTTGGCCACCTGTTCACGATATTCGCCGAGTTTGAGTTTATTGAACCATTGCTGCAGGTCTTTAACCGGCATTTCACAAAGTTCGCCGATATGTTTGCCGCCTACTTTCACATAGAGCGCCTCTTTGCGCAAACGATAACCTTTGCAATCTGTACATAAGGTACGGCCGCGGTACCGGCTCAGCAAAACCCTGTATTGTACTTTATATAAATTCTGTTCTACTTCTTTGAAAAAATCATCGATGCCATTGGCGTATTCATTTCCTTTCCATAACTGATCAAGCTGTGTTGAACTAAGATCCATGATTGGCTTGTGCACCGGGAAATCGAATTTTTTAGCCGCTTTGATGAAGGCTTCCTTCCACATACCCAGCTTCTCTCCTTTCCATGGCGCTACCGCACCTTCGTATAGGCTTAACCGTTTGTCGGGTATCACCAGGTCGGGATCGATGCCCAGTATTTGTGAAAACCCTTCGCAGGTGGGGCAGGCACCGAAGGGATTGTTGAATGAAAAAAGATTAGGAACAGGTTCTTCGAACTGGATGCCATCGAGTTCGAATTTATTGCTGAAGGAAAGTGTTTCTTTACCATTAATCTCCAGTTGCATCATGCCTTCTCCTTCATAGAAAGCAGTACCGGCAGAATCGGAAAGCCTGTGTATATCATCTTCATCAAATTCTTTTTTCAGCAACCGGTCTATCAGGATAAACGTTTCCGGTTCTTTACCTTTCGGTCCTTTCATAAAAGCATCCACATCTTTTAATTCGAGCAGGTCTTCGATCCTGAGTATTTCTCCATCCTGGTATAAACGGGCGAAACCTTTTTGCAGCAGGATATTTAATTCTTCTTTAATATCACGGTTGCGATGTTTCTTCAGCGGAACCAGGATCATTATCTTATCGCCGTTCTTTAAGCGGTCCATGGCATTGATCACATCTGCTACATCATCTTTCTTTACTTCCCTGCCACTTACCGGCGAAATGGTTACGCCTGCCCTTGCAAATAATAAACGCAGGTAATCATAGATCTCTGTCATGCTACCAACGGTACTCCGTGGTGTACGGGTGATCACTTTCTGTTCGATGGCAATAGCGGGGCATAGTCCTTTGATGAAATCCACATCTGGTTTATTCATACGCTGCATGAACTGCCTTGCGTAAGCGCTCAGGCTTTCTGCATAACGGCGTTGGCCTTCCGCAAATAAAGTATCAATCGTAAGTGATGATTTTCCTGAGCCAGATACACCCGTAACCACCACCAGCTTATTGCGTGGTATCGTTACCGTTATGTTTTTCAGGTTATGTACTCTTGCTCCTTTTATGAATATATCGTTTCCAACAGGAAGGATGGTCTCCTGCTTTTTTTTCTTAACCGTTTTTGCTTGCATAATAGGCTGTAAAATTACCTGAATATGAGGTTATTACTATCAATTGTGAAATTCTTGATAAAAATACTACGTAGATGTACGAATGAATTCGAGAACAAGTACTTTAGTTTTGAATTTTCGCAAAAAAAGTTTCAAAATCATTTGGCGGTTTATTTTTTATCTATACTTTCACAGTCCAATATCCAGTAAAAGTGAAAAGCCGCAGATGCCTATCTAAATGACTTCTACGCTATTTTTCTCCTCTTATTGGACCCTGTAACAAATTAGTCCTAAACCATTTAAACTGTAGAAGTTTATGAAATGCCTCAAAAACCTAACTGACCAACAACTCGTACGTTCATACATGGACGGCGACTCAAATGCCCTTGCAACTTTAGTAGTACGTTACAAGGACAAAATTTACACATCCATCTATTTACTGGTTAAAGACAAATACCTGGCCGAAGATATCTTCCAGGATGTATTTATCCGTATCATAGATACCCTGAAAGGCGGACGTTACACCGACGAAGGGAAATTCCTGCCATGGGCAATGCGCATTGCACATAACTTATGTGTAGATCATTTCCGCAAAGTAAAACGCAGTCCAAGTATTAAAACCAGCGACGATCGTGATATTTTTGAAGTATTGAATTTTTCTGAAGCCGGTGCCGACCAGCGTATGATGGCCGATCAAAGCCACGACAGGGTAAGAAAAATGATCGATATGCTGCCTGAAGACCAGCGTGAAGTGATCATCCTGCGTCATTATGCCGACCTGAGCTTTAAAGAAATCTCTGCTTTAACCAAATGCAGCATCAATACAGCACTGGGCCGTATGCGCTATGGTTTGATCAACCTGCGTAAAATGATGACAGAAAAACAAATTGCTTTATAAGATTCACTAACCCCCAAGTATATATGAAAGATCCTTCCGGTAACATGGAAGGATTTTTTATTATGTGACAGGGATCATCAGGTGTAGGAATCGTTTTAACTTATAAACACCCAAAATATTTGTGTCCCGTTGATAATAGTAGAATGTATTGTGCTAATTAAAGTGTTTCAAAATTTAAAACTGTTAAGATCAGGGAACTGAATTTGAGTTTACAGTAGTGCAAAAGCTCAATCAGGGCTCCATCCCGAAAAAAGGATGTAATTTTTTTCGGGGCTCTTTTTTTGCGAAACGTCCCGATGAGCGAAGCGATTTCGGGAGTACTTTTTTGCTTGCCCCGACGAGCGAAGCGGAACTCGGGGGAGAAGCAAAAAGTAAATGTAAAAACGCAAAAAGAGTTTTAAAGAATTATAGCTGTAAATAGCACAACAGAAAATAGTTTAATCTACCAGTAAAATTGCTTCGTTCCTCGCAATTACGCATATTTAGCTGAGAAAGTAGAAAAATGACTATTTCAAAAGCACAACATGTTTGACTAAGGCTTCTTTTTAAATGCATTCAACCCACATTGCAGCCATTGCAGGTATTCTTCGGCAGTGGGCGTATATCCTACGGGGTGAGTGAGTAATTTTTCTTCAGTATCCAGGAGTGCGTATAAAGGCTGTGCATTGGATGCAAAATTCTCCGTTTCAAAAGTGGCCCATTTATCTCCTACCGTAACGATCTCTTTCTCCACGCCGTCTTTTGTTTTATAAGTGAACTGCTGTGACGCAGGCAACTTCTTTTTATCATCTACATATAAGGAAACAACGATGAAGTTATCCTTCATCAGTTTATACACATCAGGCTGGCTCCATACTTTTTCTTCCATCCTTCGGCAGTTTACACATGCATAGCCGGTAAAATCGAGCAGGATCGGTTTATTTTCAGCTTTCGACATCCGGAGACCTTCTTCGTAATCATGCGTACAGTTCAATCCCAACACACATTGCGAACCATCAGAATAAATACTGTAATATAACGGTGGCGGAAAGCCGCTGATCATTTTCAGGTTGGCCCATTTTGTATTTGTTAAACCGGGAACGAGGTATAGGGTAAACAAGCCGGAGATGATGGCCAGAAATAACCGGGCTTTACCGGGCTTATTGCCCGGATCATCGTGTTTGAACCGGATAAAACCAAACAGGTATGCAGTAAGGCCCACGCCAATGACTACCCACAAACCGATGAATATTTCTCTTTTTAATAATCCCCAGTGTTTCACCAGGTCGGCATTGGATAAAAATTTTAAGGCCAGTCCGAGTTCCAAAAATCCCAGCACCACTTTTACCGTATTCAACCAGCCGCCCGATTTGGGCAGTGAATTCAACCAATTGGGAAATAATGCAAACAGGGCGAAGGGCAAGGCCAGTGCCAACCCAAAACCACCCATGCCTGCGGTAAGTTGCATGGCGCCCCCATCATTTGTGAGCGAACCTGCCAGTAAGGAACCCAATATAGGACCCGTGCAGGAAAAAGATACCAACGCCAATGTAAGCGCCATAAAGAAAATGCCGGCAATATTACCAGCTCCTGCTTTGCTATCAGCCTTGCTCGATAAACCCGCGGGCAGGGTTATTTCATAATAACCAAAAAAGGAGAAGGCAAAGAAGATGAAGATGGCGAAGAAAAATACGTTGAGGTAAACGTTGGTGGAAATATTATTCAGGATCTCGGGGTTGAGTTTATCCAGGAAATGAAATGGAAGGCTTAGCAGGATGTAAATAAAAAAGATGAAGAAGCCATATAACATGGCATTGGAAATACCTGCTTTGCGGCTACCCGCTTTCTTTGTGAAAAACGATACGGTCAGCGGGATCATCGGGAAAACGCAAGGCGTAAGCAATGCCACCAAACCACCAAGGAAACCCAATATAAACAAACTCATCAATCCTTTCGATTTTGTAGGCCCTGCACTCGTAGAGGACGTACCGCAATCGGCGATCGTATTGTTAATGTCGATGGTTGGTATGAGTATCCTGTTTACCGGGATGGCCGCAGTTGAATCGAATACAATATTAATTTTCTGCTCCTCAGGAATAAAATTGGTTTCCTTTCCAACATAATAACTTAGGGTGCCCTTCACGGCATGGATCAACTTTTCGTCTATCCTTACCAGTTGTATAAGCTGAACCTGGCCCGTGGCAACATCTATTTTCTTTTCAAATACCGGGTCCTGTATCTGCAGGCGGATGGCATTCACTTCCAGGGAATCGAAGTTGACCGTAGAATCATTATAGGCCAACGTGATGCCCGTTACATCTTCGTTTGTGAAGGCGTATACATGCCAGGATTCTTTGATCGTTCCGTTGAGGGTAATTAAAAATGTGTTTGGGCCGGTCTTCTTCGCGGTTGCTTTCCAGGTAACTGTTGTTGTGCTGTCTTGAGCATGTGACCAATCAGCAAAACCAATCATCATCCCAAGAAACAGAAAAACAACTTTGAATAGTCTCATATCATTCTTATAAAAAATCCCGATCAATGCCGGGATGTGAGCTAATTTTTATTTGCCATCTACTTTTATGGAAAAAGGAATTTCCTTAGGAGGAAGACATTTGTGATCATCGCAGACCATATATGACACTGTTCCTTTAACAACGGTGGTTGCGGCAGATTTCAGGGTTATTTTTTGTACAAAATCAACTTTGTTGCTGTAATACTTCAGGGTAGATTTGAAATTGGGATCGTATGTTTTCTCAAGTTTACCATTCTCGGCAACTTTGCCATCAAGTTTTACCAATGGATTTTTCGAGAAACTAAATGAAGTTGGTTCGGGACCTTCGCCGGCATCCTGTGCATAAATATGCCATTTGTTATCGAGGTTTGCCGTCATGTGCAATTCGTAGGTTTTATTGCCGGTTTTTTTAGCTGTATACATCCACTTCACCGGGTTTTCGATCTGCGCAAATGCAGCGTTGATCAGTAAAAAGAAACCGAATGATAAAATACCTTTTTTCATATGCTGGTTAAATCTATTTCTTGCTTAATTCGCTAACAAAAATATACAACTTGAAAGCGAAACCCTGTTAAAGACTGTTAATTGTTTTTAACCAGTCCAATCCCAAACAATGTATTGAAAACAGCCCTTCCATCGTTGTTGTTTAAAGCATCAGTACAGGCCCTTTCGGGGTGTGGCATCATACCAAATACATTTCTATCAACGTTGCAGATTCCCGCAATATTGTTGATGGCGCCATTTGGATTGCTTTCCTGGGTGATATTGCCATCTCCACTGCAATACCGGTAGATAACCTGGTTGTTTTTTTGTAAAGAATTCATCACATCATCTGCTGCATAATAACGGCCTTCGCCATGTGCCACGGGTATTTTTAATGCCGCTGGTTTAGCAGCATCAGTATCCTGGATAAACACATTTTTACATACGAATTGCTGTTGTGCATTGCGCAACAAAACTCCCGGTAACAGACCGCTTTCACACAACACCTGGAAGCCGTTACAAACGCCAAATACTTTTCCGCCGCGGCCCGCAAATTCTACTACACTTTGCATCATCGGGCTGAACCTTGCAATGGCACCGCAACGCAGGTAATCACCATAACTAAATCCGCCTGGTAACACAATACAATCATCGGTGGTAAACATGCTTATATCCCTGTCTTTATGCCAAAGCATCAACACTTCCTGCTGCAGATCATTCTGCAAGGCATCCTGCATATCCCTGTCGCAATTAGATCCCGGGAAAACCACTACACCAAATTTCATATTGTTATTTTTTTAGATTGATGGCCTCGATTCTGGCGCAAAATTACAACAGCCGGATGTAAATCAACGGATAAAATATCCCATTACAACGGATAATAATACCATACCCCAATGAATACCCTGTGGGAACCATTTTCTTTCGGGAAATAAAAAGGCGGCGGCCAGCAGGGCAGCAACGGGCACAGCAGTGAGAATCCAATAAGAAAAGCTATGGGAAGCATTTAAGAATGGCACCAATAGCGCCACGAGTAAGTATAGGTAGATGAGGCTCCAGCTCTTCCGCGATTGTACCAACAACCTGCGCATATTATTCTGCACAAAAATACTCCCCACGATCATGGCCAACAGGATAAAAATAATGGCCGTATACGCCCAGGTTGATTCATGAAAAGATGGAACGGTGATGGCTACCCCCGGAAACTTGTATCCTTGCCAACGATCAGTTAAAAACACCCAGGCGCCCAGGAAATAATACGGACAAAGAATGCCGAGAAAAGCAATGATCCATTCAGGCAATTTAAATGGCCTGGTGATGATAAGGCCCACAATAATAAGTAAGGCAAATGCGATCGAAGGAAAATAAAAGAAAGTGGCCAGTCCGGTCATCATCCCAATATTAAACAAAGATGTTTTTGCCTGTTGATTGTTGTACAGGTTACAAAGCCTCGACAATATCCAGATCAAAAATGTATTGATGATGAGCGGCGCAGACAATACCTGCCAATCGGGAAATACCGACGTGATGAGGAGGTAACTCATTCCCACCAGGTAGGTTGGCTTGGGCAACATACGCTGTGCATTGGCCAGCTTATTAAATGAAATAGCCTGTATGTACAGTAATGCAAATGCGATGATGGAATATATGATGGGGAATGATATATTCCATCCCGAAAACCACTGCAGCATGGCCTTGTATAAAAAGCCATCGAGCTTTTGTGGAATGGGCACTTTGGGATGCAGGAACATGGGCAGCTTCAATACAAATCCATACACGAACAGCAGAAAATTATTGTAAGGATTGTTGGCTTTGAATGTGCCTATCACAAATGAGCTTTTAAATGACAGAAAGGAATGTTGCGCTGCAAAAATGGGCATTTATCATTACTCAAAAAAATTGTACTTCATTTAACCAGCACAAATGTGGTTAATCTGCGAAATCTACTTTAGCAAATGCCACATAACCAAGGTAGATATATGGTATGATCATCTGCCTTGCCCCAACCTGCTTGGCCAGCTTTGGCATAAACCCATAACCGGTTTCATTGCTTTTTAAAGTAGCATAGCGTTTCACTTTACCATCGGGGAACACGCTGTGATCACTTATGATCTGGCGATACCGGTCTTTATCGATAAAGAAAAAATGGATCTCACCACCGGCATTCATATTGGAGAATGACATGAAGTTGTCATCATCCACATCGTATTGTTTTTTATGGATGACGCTGTTCCATTCGAGTTTAAGGTCACTGTCGAGACTCAACACCACGATATCATTGTAATAATAACGCACCGTTTGGTCGTTGTTCAAACTACTGTAAGGCCTGTATCCGTAATAGTAAGGATTGGTCATATAATAATCATATGACGCACCAGGAATATAACTGTTGTAATAACGCCTGTTCCAGATATTATTTATCTGCGTTTCCATGTAAAAATCTTCAGCCACCAGCACAAAGCCGCCGTTCTTTTTCACAACGGTATTGCGTATATCCAGGTTATCAAAAATGAACCGGTATTGTTCCGAACTGTTCATCCTGTATCGCAAAGAATCTGAAAAAACATTAAAAACTGCTTTCACCGGCTTTTCTCCCGACATATCGATCAATGAAGTAAACAATCCTTCGATATTACCCTGGCGCTTATTGTGGTAAAAAGAATTAACGAGATAATGCTTATTGAGGTTATCAATTTTAATCGCGATATCATCGATGTATTTGTCATTCAGCGAAATGCTGTAATTCCTGAATGTATCAATACCTGGCTTGTGTAAAATGATATTCAACTGGCTGCTGTTATCGCGGAAATTCCGACGGGTTTCCTTGGCAAAAATAAAATTGCCATCATTGCCAACATACAACTCACTGTATTCTTCTTTTCGATCGTCGTATTTCATCATTTGGCGGGTACTGTCGAGCATTTGAAGATTTACATCGAATAACTTGGTAACAAGAGTCATGTTTTCGTTTCTAACCTGCCGCTTGTACACCAGGATCTTCTGCTTGTCTTCACTAAATACCGTTGAATATATTTTGTTGTCGTTGAAAAACCCGATTTTGGTGGTGTCAAGCAGGATAGGCTCCATGATCGTTTTAGCCTGCGCATCTACTTTTGCCGCTTTACAATACACGATGTTATTCTTCTCATATTGATATATGATGAACACTGAGTTAGGATAAGCGATGAAATCCAGATTGATGGTCCTTTCCGGGATAAAATCCAGGTTGGTGGTTTTACTGATCTTCATCTCATTGCTGTACGATGTAATGTAATGCTTGCGGTTGATGCCTTTATACACTAAAAAACTGGTATCAAATTTTCCCAGGATCTCAAAAAACATGTTCCGGCTATCGCGTTTGCTGTATTCTGAAAAAGTAATTTTCTGGCTATACCCTTGCAGCTGACTTACACATATTGAAAAAACGAAAAATACAATCCTTTTCATACAGGTCCATTTATATTAAAAATACGATTAAAAATCCAACGAAGTTTCTCTCTTAAACCACATTTTCAGTTACAACAATTTGAAGCCATGCTTGTTAAAAGCTTAAATTTATAGGATGCAAACTGTTCTGATCACGGGGGGAAGTGGTTTCGTTGGCCAAAATCTTACCAGGTTCCTGGTCGAAAGCGGTTACCGGGTTGTCATTCTTAGCAGGTCGCTGGAAGGGAAAAAAAATACCGACCAGGTAAGCTACGCACTTTGGGATCTTAAAAAACATTCTATCGATCCTGCGGCGATCAGCGCTGCAGATTACATCATTCACCTGGCAGGCGCCGGAGTGGTTGATAAAAAATGGACCGATGCCTATAAACAGGAAATTCTCGAAAGCCGCACGGGCAGCAGTAAACTGATCATTGAAGCCCTGCAAAACCAACCTCATCGCGTAAAGGCAATTGTCAGCGCATCGGCAATCGGCTGGTACGGACCAGATAAAACACCTGTTATTCCTTTTACAGAAACGGATCCGGCTTCGGATGATTTCCTGGGGCAAACATGCCGACTATGGGAACAAAGTATTGGAGCTGCAGAACGACTGGGCATCAGGGTTTGTACATTGAGAACCGGAATTGTGCTGGGAAATGGCGGTGGTGCTTTAGCCGAATTCATCAAGCCGGTGAAATTTGGCATTGCGGGTATCCTTGGCAGTGGTAAACAGGCAGTTAGCTGGATTCACATCAACGACCTGTGCAGGATGTACCATTTTGCTATCGAAAACCAACCGTTGAGAGGCAGTTACAACGCCGTAGCTCCATTGCCGGTTTCCAATAAAGAACTTACCCTAACGTTGGCGCATACCCTACGTGGTAAATTTTTCATACCCATTCATGTTCCTGCCTTTGCATTGAAACTGATCATGGGTCAACGAAGCATAGAAGTGCTGAAAAGTACAACGGTAAGCGCTGCAAAAATAAAGGAAGCAGGTTTTCAATTTTCATTTCCCGGTATTGAAGGAGCCATACATAACCTGTTGAAAAAGTAATTACAGGTCGGTTGTAATGATGCGCCTGCGGCTTAGCCAGTAGAATAATATAATATAAATGATGGTAAGACTTACCACGATCCATGTATAATCTGTAGGTAAACTACTTTTAGCGATTGATTTTATTGCATTATCCGGAAAGGTCAGCAATCCATCGGAAGCATTCATAGGCAGGTAATCGCCCATGCTGCCAAGATCTGCCACTCCATCGCTTCGAAGTTTGATACTCCACACATCGAGTAATTGCGAAATGATATTTTCGGCGCCCAGGTAAATAAAATAAAGCCCGATGGCAAATCCTGTTCGGCGTATCCACACAGAAACGAGTACGGCGAGCAGGTTATATGATAGTGCCTTCAAAAAGAAATAACCCACATGTGATATTCCCGTTAATGCAAAACTTGAATCGGAAAACAATGCGAATAACAGGGCGGTAAGAAAAACCAGGATGGTACTTATCACTGCAATGATCAGGGCCATCGCCAGTTTCACCTGTATGAATTCTTCACGGCTCCATCCATCGATGATGTTCTGGCGGTTTGTTTTGAATGTAAATTCATTTGTCACCAGGATGATGATGAGCAGGGCTGGCAGTATCAGCAAAAAGCCGGTCGCATAACTGGTGGTTTGCCAGGTATGGTCAAAATCGTACAAGCTGAATTTTGAAACCAGTCCGCCCGTGTTCATGTTGCCAATGATATTTTTATTTACACTGTACACAATGTAGTTAGTGGTAACAACGCCCAACACTACAAAAATGCTGATCACAATGAATGCACGGTAGTTCTTGATTTTAAGCCATTCGATCTTTAATAAATTCAACATTGCCGGGATATTTATAAATGAGTTTAATTCGATTAATTGGTAAGTTCAAAGAATTTGCTTTCAAGACTTTTCTTCCTGAGCTGAAGCTGCGACAATACAACGCCTTTGCTAAAGCAGAATTGGTTAACAGCTGCCAGGTCGGCGGCTCCAGATGGGAAGAAGGCCTGTACAAATTTGTCTGACAGGTCTACCCTGGTTTGCCCGGGCATCTGTTGCATCACCTGTTTAAGTTGTTGAAGATCGGCAGCGTTTAGTTCAACCACATCTTCATTCACCAGGATCTCATCTACGTTTCCATCGGTGATGAGGGTGCCTTGTTTCAGGATGGCCACATGGGTACAAACTTTTTCCACTTCATCGAGCAGGTGACTGGCCATGATGATGGTTTTACCACTCTGCGATAATTTTTTGATGAGTTCCCTGATCTCGGCGATACCAACCGGGTCGAGCCCATTGGTAGGTTCATCAAAAACAAGCACTTCAGGATTGCCCAGCAATGCAGCACCTATGGCTAACCGTTGCTTCATCCCCAGGCTATAGGTACTGAACTTGGATGTTTTGCGATGAGCCAGGTTTACGATCTGCAATACACGATCTATATCTTCCGCTCCCCTGCCCTTTATGGCCGCGGCGATTTTTAAATTTTCAACAGCAGATAGGTAATGATAAAAATTCGGTGTTTCCAGCAACGTTCCGATCTGTTTGCGGTGATGCGCTGTGGGTGCTTCATCAAAAAGCGTGTAGCCGCCACCGCTGGCTTTCAGCACATCCATCACAATGCCAAGCAGCGTCGTCTTTCCACTGCCATTGGGGCCCAGTATACCATACACCGTACCGGCCGGAACCGAAAAACTCACATTTTTCAGTGCCTTGATGGGGCCGTAATTTTTTGAAAGGTTGTCAACCGATAATATCGCCATAAGAAGTCATTTCAATTTTCAGGGTCAAGATAATTGTTTTTATTTATGCAATATATAAATAATGGTACAGGCGGTTATTCGGGTTGGTGAGCATGATGCCATACCGAACTGAAATCGCCCAAAACAGCAAAGCCTTTCTTATTGAAGTTTAGCTCGTGCAAACGCAGGTTTACAATGTCGTTGAGCAACACTTTACGGCTAAAAGGATTCATGGTTCCCCCGGGTTGCAGTGGTTCTGCCTGGGGATCGTATTGAAACGGGGGATCTACAATCGTACCTCTTGGGTACATGATGCCCGGTGTGCCCATGCCCCTGATATCGAGTATTTCGGGATGTTCAAGACCAATCGTATGGCCAAATTCATGGGCCGCCGTGGTTGAATTATTTAGAAGATTATCGAGTTTGAAATAACCCGTATTGCAATTGATCCCATCTACAAAAGAAATATTGCCATGGGCAAATTCCTCGATCCTGAAATAATTATTCCGGGGATTTGTATTCTCAAAAACGTCGGTTTCCCGGAGATTTTTAGCATGCGTACCGCTAACCCTGAATTGTATATTAAACCACTGGTCGTTGATGTTGATCGCAGCCATTGGTTCATTCCAATGTTTTTCAATGTCGGCAGCAACCACTTTACTAAGCAGGTCGTTGACAACATTTCCATAAAAAAATATATCGGCATGGATGACCAGGAGGCTTTTCCCTTTATCCAGTTCAGCCTCGCCCATTATGGTAAGTTTTGCATGAAGTAATCCGTCACTTTCTGGTAAAGATGTGCCCTGTCTTTTCCCAACACATTGTGTTCGTGCCCGGGATAGATCATATAATCTACCTGTACGCCTTTGTCGATGGCAGCCCGTACAAACAATACAGAATGCTGTTGCAATACAACCGGATCCTGCAGGCCGTGTATCAGCAGTAATTTGCCTTTGAGTTTGCCAACCTGTTTAACAAGGTTCGTTGATTCAAAACCATCGGGGTTTTCCTGGGGTGTATCCATATATCTCTCTGTGTACATGATCTCGTAATACTTCCAATCCATCACCGGCCCGCCGGCAACAGCTGTTTTAAAGATACCCGGATGATTGAGCATGAAATCGGTTGTCATAAATCCACCATAACTCCAGCCAAATAATCCCATCTTTTCAGCATCTACAAATGACTGTGTTTTCAGGTATTTTACAGCGCTCATCATATCTTCCATCTGTGCTTCACCGGCTTTGCGAAAAATGGATTGCTCAAAAGCACGGCCCCTGTTACCGCTGCCCCTGGTATCTATAGTGAATACTACATATCCTCTTTCGGCCATGTATTGAAACCAATAATCTCCTGCGCCGCCATTCCAGCCATTCAGGATGAGTTGTGCATGCGGGCCACCATACCAATACACGATCACAGGATATTTTTTACTGCTATCGAATTGTACCGGTTTGAACAGGCGGCAATATAGATCGGTGCCTTCGTTGTTTTTGATCTTAAAAATACTCAACTGGCCCAGGTTATAATCTGCCAGCGGGTTTGCCGATTGAAGCAGGGTTTTTGTTTTACCCGACTTTGTTTCTATGATGCGAATTGTTTTTGGATTTTGTGGACTGCTGAAATTATCGATCACATAATTTCCATCTGCACTCACCGATGTGTTGTGCACCTGGTAACCTTCGGTGATGCGTTTGGTGTTGCCACTGCGCAGGTTCAACCTATAAAGATTCTTCGTGATCGGTGATTCTTCCGTAGACACATAAAAAAGATATTCGCCCTTTTCATCAAATCCTTTTACTTCCAACACTTCCCATGAGCCACTGGTGAGTTGCTTTAATAAGGTTCCATCAGATTTGTACAGGTACAAATGATTCCATCCATCTCTTTTGCTTTGCCAGATGAATTGACCTGGATTATTTTTTACAAACAAAACGGGCACCAATGGTTCTACATATTTATTATCGGTTTCTTCAAAAAGTGTTTTGATGAAATTGCCACTGGCTGCATCGTATTGATTGAGCCACATATGATCCTGTCCACGGTTAACCACAGCGATGTAGATATACCTGTCATCAGGGCTCCAGGCGATATTGGTTAAATATTGTTCAGCCGGGCCATGTACTTTTAACCAGGTGGTATTGCCATTGACCGCATTATACACGCCAACGGTTACATGATGACTTTTATCGCCAGCCATCGGGTAGCGGATGTTCTCTGATTTGGCCGGGCGTTTTGTCCAGTCGATGATCGGGTAACCCGGCACCATGCTTTGATCCATCCTGTAAAAGGCCAGGCTCTTGCCATTGTTGCTCCAGAAAGTACCTTTGGTAATGCCAAATTCGCTTTGATGTACCGTTGATGCATACACGATATCGATGCTGCCATCTTCGGTAACTTTTTTTGAATCCCCATTCTTGCTTACAAATAAATTAAAGCTATCGAGATAAGCCACAAACCCATCTGCACTTTCTTCTACATTGCCTTTGCCTGAAATGGATTTGCTCACCAGGGTTTTAACATCATTGCCTGTAGCGCTAATGGCCAGTTTTTGTCCCTTGATGCTTACCACCCATTTGTCGTTGAACAATTGCATGGGCGGAAGCGTGGCCAGTGTATCCAGTGATGCTCCCCTTAGTTTATTATTGAGATCGGCCAGGGTTAGAAATACATTTTCGCCACTGCTTTTAAAATCGCCCTTCATCCATGTATCGATGCCATTTATTTTTTTCAGGTATACATACTCATTGGTGCCTTTAATGAACTGCAGTTGGCGAAGGTTTTCGGGAGCCAGTGTAGTCCTGGCATTGATCATGGCGTCTTCTATGGTCAATGTTTTTTGCTGGGCGTTTGTTACACTAAGAACACATGATGCGAGAAAGAGAAAAACAATTTTTTGCATGTCGTTTTTTTTGAGGACGCTAAAAATAGGCATTAAATCAGATATATGTTTTTTTGATGCAGAAAATCATACAGGCGGCGCTTGGCATGCTTCATCGGGCTTCAACCAGTTGCGTAAAATCACTTTGAACGGTTAAAGTATGGGTCATTCCACATTTCAAAGCCACATTATATTTCTGGTGGCCGGTGGGAAAATCGAAACAGACGGGGTAGTTGAATTCCTTAACTTTTTCCAATACGATCTGCTCCAGTGTTTTGCCGAATTCTTCTCCGGGGTCGTCTTTTTTAATTTTAAACCCACCGATGATAAGGCCTTTCAATTCATCCAGCTTGCCGGTTCTCTTTAAATGCCAGAACATCCTGTCAAGGCTATAAAGGTATTCACCGGTATCTTCTACAAAAAGGATCTTATGCCGGGTCTGCAGGTCGCTGTTGGTACCGGCCAGGCTTTCGAGCGTTTTTAAATTGCCACCTACCAATGCCCCCGTGGCCATTCCTAAACGGTTGGCGGGGTTTGCAGGTACTTTATATTGCATCAATTCTCCCGTGATACATTGCCTGATCGATTCAATGCTTTCTTTCTGCACTGCTTCAGCCAGGTTCCAATCGGAAGGGAAACTATTGCACATTTTAGAATGGATACTGGCCACTTTACCATGCCGGTTGATGTGACTATGCATCACCGTTATATCGCTGAACCCGATGATCCATTTAGGATGCTTTAAGAATTTTTTAAAATCCAGTTTGTCGATGATCCGCACCAGTCCATATCCTCCACGTGCACAAAGAATGGCTTTGATATTTTCATCATCGAGCATTTGCTGAAGATCGCTGAGCCGCTCTTCATCAGTACCTCCAAGGGTAAAATCTCTTTTGCCAACTGTGATTCCTGGTATTACCACGAAGCCCCATTCCTGCAGTTTGAGTACGGCAGGCTGTATGTCTTCCAGGCTGATAAAACCCGCCGGACAGGTAATGCCAATGCTATCCCCTTTATATAAATAAGCCGGCACAACCAGCGTAGATTCCTCACCTGGCAATGGGCCTGGTTCTGAGCCACGTAGATTGACCATGGAGTGTATGGAAAGTCCGGCAGGAAGTATAGAACGTAAAAAATGTTTACGGTGCATGTCCTAAAGATATAAAAGAGAAATGGCTTGAGACAGCCGCAACTCATAAAGTTTCCATGAAATTGACCAAAATTGAATCATGGAAAGTTAATGTTTAATTGTCTTCAACTTTAACCATATCTTAAAGAATTTGGTATACATTAGAGTACCATTATTAACGATTCATACCACCCACTCATTATGAACAATTCCGATTATTTAGCCGATCTCCACCGCGTTGGATTAAAAGACATAGACCAGGTAGGAGGCAAGAATGCTTCTCTTGGTGAAATGCTGCAGAATCTTACCCAGCTTGGCATACAAATTCCCGGGGGATTCGTGATTACGGTTGCGGCTTACCGTGAGTTCATCCGGTATAACAACCTTGACGAAGAAATTCACCGCATCATCAACAACATTAAACTCGATGATATCGAATCACTGCGCCGGGGCGGGTTACAGGCCAGGCAACTATTGAAGAACGCCAAGTTTCCCAAAGAGCTCAGTGAAGCCATCATTGAAAAATATTATGAACTAAGTAAAGGATACGACCAGGACATGACGGATGTGGCTGTACGATCTTCCGCAACTGCAGAAGATCTGCCCGATGCATCCTTTGCAGGCCAGCAGGAAACCTATCTTAACGTACGTGGACCGGCCCCATTAATGAATGCCGTAAGAAACTGTTTTGCTTCCATTTTTACCGACAGGGCCATCAGTTACCGGCAGAGTTTTGGGTATGATCATTTTAGCATCGGCCTTTCGGTTTGTGTACAAAAAATGGTGAGAAGCGATCTTGGCGCTTCTGGTGTTGCCTTTTCGCTCGACACAGAAAGCGGTTTTAAAGATGTGGTTGTCATCAATGCATCATTCGGCCTTGGTGAAATGATCGTACAAGGTGCTGTATCACCCGATGAATATATCGTTTTCAAACCAACTTTGCAAAAAGGTTTCAGCAGTATCATAGAAAAGAAACTGGGTAACAAAGACAAAATGATGGTGTATGGCGATAATCCCGATGAAAGGGTTCAGATCATCCAGGTAGAAAAGCCACTTCAGCAGCGATATTGCCTGAAAGATGAAAGAATATTACAACTCGCCAGGTGGGTAACAAAAATTGAAGAATATTATTCCAATCTAAAAGGGCATTGGTGCCCAATGGATGTGGAATGGGCGATAGACGGGTTGTCAAAAGAATTATTTATCGTTCAGGCAAGACCTGAAACCATTCATTCGCAAAAAGATTTCTCCCGCATTACGGAATATGTGATGGATGAAAATACGCCCCGGAATATTCTTACAAAAGGCATTGCAGTTGGTGATAAGATTGGTACCGGGAAAGTATCTATCCTGTTTTCACTCGATAAACGCGTTACCGAAGGCCATGAGTTTAAGGCCGGGGATGTACTCGTTACCGATATGACCGACCCCGACTGGGAACCGATCATGAAAAAAGCATCGGCCATCATAACGAATAAGGGTGGACGAACCTGTCATGCGGCCATTGTTGCCCGCGAGCTGGGAGTGCCCGCCATCGTGGGTTGTGGCAATGCTACGGAAATACTGAACGACGAACAATTGGTAACCGCTTCCTGTGCCGAAGGGGACGAAGGCATCATTTATGAAGGCGCCATCCCATTTCAAAAAACAGAAACCAACCTCGCCGATCTGCCAACAGTAAAAACGCCTATCATGCTCAATGTAGCTTCTCCAAACCTGGCGTTTAGGTTTTCACACCTTCCCAATGCAGGTGTAGGCTTGGCCCGGGAAGAATTCATCATCAATAATTATATCCAGATTCACCCGATGGCATTGCTAAAGCACCATGAACTGAATGATGCCGAATTGAGCAGTACCATTAAAAAAATGATCCGGGGATTTGACAGTGAAGAAGATTTCTTTATTCAAAAACTAAGCTATGGCATTGCCAAAATTGCGGCATCTTTTTATCCAAACAAAGTGATCGTCCGGTTCAGTGATTTCAAAAGCAATGAATATTTTAATTTACTGGGAGGAAAATATTTTGAACCGCATGAAGAAAATCCAATGATCGGTTGGCGCGGAGCAAGCCGGTACTATTCCGACAAGTATAAGGAAGCTTTTGGCCTGGAATGTAAGGCCATCCGCCGTGTAAGGGAAGACATGGGTTTGAAAAACGTTGTAGTGATGATTCCATTTTGCAGAACGGTGGAAGAATTATTAAAAGTACATGAGGTAATGAAAGATTACGGACTAGAGCGGGGCCGTGATGGACTCGAACTTTTCCTGATGGCAGAATTGCCTTCAAATATCCTGATGGCCGAAGAATTTGCCCAACACATAGATGGTTTTTC
>JAKQKY010000182.1 GCA_029560415.1 Bacteroidota bacterium
ATGGTATTTTATACATACCGGCAAAACACTCAAACAGGCTTTGGTAATCAGAATTATTATTGATCCTTAAACTGAAATCAACCGTCTTGTTATTTTTCCTGATCCTTACAGGTAAAATTCCATTCTTGCTAAAAAACGAAGTAAAGAACTTTAAGATGCTATTGGTTCTTTTCCAGTTTGCCGACTGGTTAAGCACACCGATTATAAATAAGAGTATCCTGCTTTTGAAATTGTCAGCATACTTGCTGAGATCGATCGCCTTTTGTAAAGCCTTTGTGTTCATTATTAGTATTGACTATACATTTTATTTTGTGCATTCAATGGCTGCTGCGTGCCAGAATCTTCCTTCATCTTCCACCAGTTTAAACATGGGATCACTGCTGTCATCAAATTTGCAGGCCCGTATATTTTTAAAACCTGCCTGCTGTAGTTCATCAGCAAGCGACTGCATATCCCACATCCACAGATGATGTGAATTGCCAAACATTGCTTTAACAAGGTTCTTTGTTCCTCTTGGCCGGGTACGCTGACCCAGCATCACGCTGTTTAAAAACTGAATACTGGCATTTTTATCTTTCCTGTCAAGAGCCTGTATGTACTCCCTTGCTGCAATTTCAAGATCAGGTACCACACACCTGAAAATTCCGCCAGGTTTTAAAATGCGCCATGTATTTCGTAGTGATAACCTGAAATCTTCCAGGGAAAGGTGTTCAAGTGTATGTGAGCAATACACACCATCACAAGAATTGTCCCCCACCGGCAAACCTTTTACGATATCTCCATAAAGCACATTTGCCGGAAACACAACTGCCGACCGGTTCTTAAGCCAGTTACCAATAACGGGCATTTTTTGCAGCCGGAGGGTTGGTGACACATCAAAGTTTATCCAGTCTTTGGGTGCAGACAAGCCACAACCATATTGCACATATAATTTATCCACCACTATAATTTTAAATTTTCGAATGTTGTTTTATGCCTTCCTGCTTACCCTTGTTATACTGCAGGGAAGCAGACAGTTTCTTAAATCTTTTTTCTACAGTAAGATAAAAAAGCCATGCCGCCAGTATGCTGAAGGCAAAAGAAACAAATACCACCGCCTCTCTTGCATGAATGTTCTTTATAAAGCCAGCTGCAAGATTATTGACCCTTCCACCAACTGGTATATGAACCAGGTATAGGGAGAAAGATATGGTACCTAAGAAACGAAAAACAGGATGTACATTTTTTACAAAAACTATGATAACGAGTGATACAGCAGAAATGGCAACCATTTGCCAACTGAATAAGTATAACATTACAAAAAAACTCAGCAAGAGCAGCAGCCAGAATTCTTTGCCTTCAATTATGTTGCAGTAATATTGGAAAAGTAATATCCCCAGCATAAAGTAAGCAGTAAACTGAATAATAAAACCTTTAGCAGAGATGTTTAAAAACATCAACGCAAGAAAAGCTATGCAGAAAGTCAACCGTAACAGCATTTTTTTAGAAGTTACCAGGCCATATACCGCAGCTATAAGGAGGTAGTATTGAAATTCAACTGCCAGGGTCCAGTATACATCCTGCAGCCATTTATCACCAGTAAAAATATTGAGGTATGCAACATGTGCAGCAACATTTATCCAGTCTACTTCAAAGGGAACACCTTTATAAAAAGGGGATAGCGTACTTACATAGTTCAACAGCAGCAAAAGCAAAATTGAAATCAGGTAAGGGGGCTCTATCCTTACAATCCTTTTTTTCAGGAAGATCCAAACTTTTTCAGTGCTGTAATTATTAACAAACATTGAATAGGGTATCACAAAACCTGAAATGATAAAAAATATCTGTACACCAACCCAGCCCCATTCACCAGATTGCCTGACGATACTTTCTTGCGGAAGAAAATTAGGATTGCCAAACGAAAGGTGAAAATAACACACCATTGCCGATGCAAGTCCTCTCAATAAACCTATTGAGGGTATCTCTTTTGCAAGCGGGTTGAACTGGAATTTCATACTGGTTTTTCTACACTCCTGCTTTTTGTGCAGCGATTACTTCATTGAAAAAATTCACTTGCTCTTTTGTTTTGTAACTGGCCCTGTATGGCTCAAACAAATGACTGTCAAGATGTGGAGTATAATCCTTTGCTAATAACTTACACAGCCCGGAATAACATTCGTCCACATACCTGTCTGCATTTCCCGTAATATGGTCAAACACTACTAACTTGCCAAAATTCAATTGCTGCAGCATAGTGACAACGCTGCTGTTTTTATTAAACACTGCCAGTAATCTTTTTTGCAGGATGAGATAAGGATAGATCTTAGAAGCAGTGTAATGGATATCAACAGAACCGGGAATAAAAACGATATCGGCTTTATCAAGTAAATAAAGTGTTTCAAAGTATGGCACCCGGTCGGCTATTTCTGTAACATAGTCTTCTACCTTGTTTTCAGTAGCTATTGGCATGATCGTTTTATTACCTGTACCAGGTGGAGCATAACTGGTACCAATAAACCAGCAATGGATATTTTTGAAATCAGCCTGACCTTCATCAAGCCCTTTTTTTAAAGCTTTAAAAAGAATGGATACTGCATAAGACATATCATATCCCCCACGGCCTGCATACACAATATTGATCTTATCTTTTGGTAAACTTACCTCATTGCAACCACCCACATATTTACGCATTACGTCAATATCTGTGTCGGCCACTCCAAAAGGTATTACCCTGCATTTTTTTTCTGAAACGGAAGGATAACGTTGCCTGAAGGTGTCACAATAGCCTTTGGATACACTGATGATTCCATCTGCAAATGGAATTGTTTTGGCTTCCAGGTATTTATCAATATTATACGCAATAAAAAATTTCGGTGGTCTTTCGTTGGAAGGTTTATCAAGATAAAAATCATTGCGCCAGGGATCCTGTATGTCAACAATAAATGGA
>JAKQKY010000183.1 GCA_029560415.1 Bacteroidota bacterium
ATGGTATTTTATACATACCGGCAAAACACTCAAACAGGCTTTGGTAATCAGAATTATTATTGATCCTTAAACTGAAATCAACCGTCTTGTTATTTTTCCTGATCCTTACAGGTAAAATTCCATTCTTGCTAAAAAACGAAGAGAAGAACTTTAAGATGCTATTGGTTCTTTTCCAGTTTGCCGCCTGGTTAAGCACACCGATTATAAATAATAGTATCCTGCTTTTGAAATTATCAGCGTACTTGCTGAGATCAATCGCCTTCTGTAAAGCCTTTGTGTTCATTACAATTATTAATTAGATATTTTACTTTGTACAATCAATGGCTGCTGCGTGCCAGAATCTTCCTTCATCTTCCACCAGTTTAAACATGGGATCGCTGCTGTCATCAAATTTGCAGGCACGTACATTTTTAAAACCTGCCTGCTGCAGTTCATCAGCAAGCGACTGTATATCCCACATCCACAGATGATGTGAATTGCCAAACATAGCTTTAACCAGGTTCTTTGTTCCTCTTGGCCGGGTACGCTGACCCAGCATCACGCTGCTTAAAAATTGTATACTGGCATCTTTTTCATTTTTGTCGAGTGCCTGTAAATAGTCTCTTGCAGCTATTTCAAGATCGGGTACCACACACCTGAAAATACCACCAGGTTTTAAGATGCGCCATGTATTCCGCAGGGACAACCTGAAATCTTCCAAAGAAAGGTGTTCGAGCGTATGTGAGCAATATACCCCATCACATGAATTGTCTGCCACCGGCAAACCTTTTACAATGTCTCCATAAAGCACGTTTTCCGGAAACACAACTGCCGACCGGTTCTTAAGCCAGTTACCAATGATTGGCATTTTTTGCAGCCGCAAGGTTGGGGACACATCAAAGTTTACCCATTCTTTTGGTGCCGACAATCCACAACCATATTGCACGTATAATTTATTCACCACAATAATTTTTAAATTTTCGGATGTTGTTGTATGCCTTGCTGCTTACCCTGGTTATATTGGAAGGTAGCAGACATTTTTTTAAATCTTTTTTCTACAGCAAGATAAAAAAGCCAGGCTGCCAGTATGCTGATGGCAAAAGAAACAAATACCACCGCCTCTCTGGCGTGAATGTTCTTTATAAAACCAGCTGCAAGATTATTGATCCTTCCACCAATTGGTATATGAACCAGGTAGAGGGAGAAAGATATTGTCCCTAGAAAACGAAAAACAGGGTGTATATTTTTTATAAAAACAATAATACAAATTGATGCCGCAGAAATGGCAACCATTTGCCAACCGAATATGTACAACAATACCATAAAAGTCAGCAAGAGCAGCAGCCAGAATTCTTTGCCTTCAATTATGCTGCAATAGTATTGGAATAGTAAAATCCCCAGCATGAAGTAAGCAGTAAACGGCATGATAAAACCTTTTGCGGAGATGTTTAAAAACATCAATGCCAGAAAAGCAATACAGAAAGTTAACCGTACCAGCATTTTTTTAGAAGTTACCATGCCATACGCCGCAGCTATAAGGAGATAATATTGAAATTCAACTGCCAGCGTCCAGTATACATCCTGCAGCCATTTGTCACCAGTAAAAATATTGAGGTATGCAATATGTGCAGCAACGTTTTTCCAATCCACTTCAAACGGTGCACCTTTATAAAAAGGGGACAGCGTACTTATATAGTTCAGCAGCAGTAAGAGCACAATAGAAATCAGGTAGGGTGGCTCTATCCGCACCATCCTTTTTTTCAGGAAGATCCAAACTTTTCCAGGGCTATAATTACTAACAAACATGGAATAGGGTATTACAAAACCTGAAATGATAAAAAATATTTGCACTCCAACCCAGCCCCATTCTCCAGACTGCCTTACGATACTTTCTTGCGGAAGAAAATTTGGATTACCAAACGACAGGTGAAAATAACAAACCATTGCCGACGCAATCCCTCTCAATAAACCTATTGACGGTATTTCTTTTGCAAGAGGGTTAAACTGGAATTTCATGCTGGTTTTTCTACACTCCTGCTTTTTGTACAGCGATTACTTCGTTGAAAAAATTCACTTGCTCTTTTGTTTTGTAACTGGCCCTGTATGGTTCAAACAAATCACTGTCGAGATGCGGGGCATAATCTTTTGCTAATAACTTACACAGCCTGGTATAACATTCCTCCACATAGCTGTCTGCATTTTCCGCAGTATGATCAAACACTACCAACTCGCCAAAATTCAATTGCTGCAGCATTGTAACTACGCTGCTGTTTTTATTAAACACTGCCAGTAATTTTTTTTGCAGGATGAGATAAGGATAGATCTTGGAAGCAGTGTAATGGATATCAACAGATCCGGGAATAAAAACGATATCAGCTTTATCAAGTAAATAAAGTGTTTCAAAGTAAGGCACCCGGTCGGTTATTTCTGTAACATGGTCTTGAACCTTGTTTTCAATAGCTATTGGTATGATCGTTTTGTTACCTGTACCAGGTGGAGCATAACTGGTACCAATAAACCAGCAATGGATATTTTTGAAATCAGCCCGACCTTCGTCAAGCCCTTTTTTTAAAGCTTTAAAGAGAATGGAAACTGCATAAGACATGTCAAATCCTCCACGGCCTGCATACACAATATTGATCTTATCTTTTGGTAAACTTACTTCATTGCAACCACCCACATATTTACGCATTACATCAATATCTGTGTCGGCCACACCAAAAGGTATCACCCTGCATTTTTTTTCTGAAACGGAAGGATACCGTTGCCTGAAGGTGTCACAATAGCCTTTGGATACACTGATGATACCATCTGCAAATGGAATTGTTTTGGCTTCCAGGTATTTATCAATATTATACGCAATAAAAAATTTCGGTGGTCTTTCGTTGGAAGGTTTATCAAGATAAAAATCATTGCGCCAGGGATCCTGTATGTCAACAATAAATGGA
>JAKQKY010000188.1 GCA_029560415.1 Bacteroidota bacterium
GAAGAAAACCAGGTTAAAGATCATACCCGATTTTTCTAAACCGGCAATCAATGGATATGTGGCGAACACAATGGGTACAGCACCCCTCAGGCCAACCCATGATATGAACAATTTGCTTTTGATGCTTACTTTAAAGAACGAGAGACTGAGGAATACGCTTAAAGGTCTTGCAATAAAGATGAGAAATCCTGCAATGAGCAACCCGATTCCTGCAACGGGAAATATCCGTGAAGGAAATACCAGTAGCCCAAGCGTTAAGAACAATACGATCTGCATTAGCCATGCCTGCCCATCGTAAAACCTCGTCAGACTTTCTTTGTGTATAAAATTGCTGTTGCCCAATATCAGGGCGCAGATATACACCGCCAGGAATCCGTTGCCTCCAATAAAATCGGTTGCAGCATATGAGAACACGGCCAGTGCCAATAACAGTACCGGGTAGGTGCCTTCAACACTTAACTTGATGTGATTGATGATCCAGGTACTTGCTTTACCCAGGCAATAACCCATCACGCCCCCGATCAAAAACTCTTTAAAGAAATGACCAACGAGGTGAAGGGGTTCATTGTCGCCGGAAGCAATGAGGCTGGTAAGTGAAATGGTTAAAAAATACGACATGGGATCATTGCTGCCGCTTTCGAGTTCTAATAATGGACCTGTATTGTATTTTAATTTGATGCCCTTGCTTCTTAAAATAGAAAATACAGCTGCAGCATCTGTTGCTGAAACAATGGCACCGAGCAGGATGCCTTCGGCAATTGAGAAATCAAGCACATAATGTACAAACATTCCCACCGAAACAGCTGTGATCATGACACCCAGCGTGGAAAGGCTGATACCTTGCCAGAGAACGGGTTTGATTGAATGCCAATGTGTTTCAAGTCCGCCGGAAAAAAGAATGAAAATCAACGCAGTGATACCAATGAATTGGGCAATGGCAGGGTTATCGAAATAAATTCCGCCAATCCCTTCTGAACCTGCCACGATGCCGATTATCAAAAACAGTATTAAAGTTGGTACACCAAGCCTGGCCGACGTTTTACTGCCGAAAATACTCAGGAGCAATAAGATAGAAGCGCCTAATAAAATATTTCCTGTTGAAATGGGCATGGTTATATTTTGTTGAACGAGCGGGTTTATTTGTTGTCAACAATTGAAACAAAGATAGTCATATACAACAACGAATGTTTTGCTGCAGCTGCTGTCATTACTACTGTTTAGATAATCGTTAATTTTTAAGAAAGTTATTGAGGGGAAAATATTAGGATGTTTTTTTCTCATATCTTGCACATTCATACAAAAATTAAAACAATGAAAATGATCAAAATTTTATTCTCTGCATTGGTAATATTAACCGGTATGCAGGTTAAGGCACAAACTGCAGATGAAGTAATTGACAAATATGTGGAGGCCATGGGTGGCAAGGAAAAATTAGCTGCTTTGAAATCAGTGAAAATGAGTGGAAGTATGAGTGTGCAGGGAACTGATATTACCCTCACGATCACTAAGGCACACATGACCGGTATGCGGGTTGATATGGAGATCATGGGATCTTCCAATTACCAGGTTGCCAATACCAAGGAAGGATGGGTGTTCATGCCGGTAATGGGTATGGGTTCTCCGCAGCAGATGGATGAAGACCAGTTTAAATCGGCTGCAAGCCAGTTTGATGTACAGGGCGCATTATTTAATGCCAAAGAAAAAGGCAACACTGTAGAAATGGTTGGTAAGGAAAAAGTTGACGGCGCTGAAGCGTATAATATGAAAGTAACATACCAGAATGGTAAAACAGGTAATTTTTTTATTGATACCAAAACAAACAGGTTGATCAAAACCAGTTCAAAAACAACCGTACAAGGCCAGGAAATGGATATGGAAACTTCTTTCAGTGATTACAAGCAAAACACTGATGGATATTGGTTTGCCTATACTACAACTAATATGCAGGGAACGATCACTTTCGATAAAATTGAATCGAATGTGAAAGTAGATGAAGCGATCTTTAAGAATTAAAATAATTGTCTTTTAAAAAATACCCCTGCTTCAGGGGTATTTTTTTTCGGATAATCTTTATCGTTATACAGCAATTTTATAAAATATGCGCCTGAAGCCAAATGGTTCCTCTTTTGTGAGCAAATTTATTTTCCAACAGAAATCTTTTGGGAATAAACCATTCCGTTTACTGGATATTGGCGCAGGTAATCATTCGGCTTCAAAAACGAAGAAGTTGTTTCCTCTTTGTGAGTATCATGGGGTTGATATGGAGAAGGACTACAACAATAGTGCATCAGATTTTGGTGTAATGGATGCTTTCTATGAAATGGATCTTACCCAGCTAGATTTTTCGACCATTCCGAATAATTATTTTGATGGAATCTGGATGGTGCACGTGATAGAACACCTTTATAACGGTGATAAAGTGATGGAACAGCTCATGCCTAAATTGAAACAGGGAGGCTATATGTACATTGAATATCCAGGGAAAAAGAGCATGAAATTACCGTCGATGTATGGAACTTTAAATTTCAAAGATGATCCAACCCATGTGAGGTTGTATTCTGTTGAGGAAATAACGGATTTGGTTAGCAGAAATGGTTTCGAGGTATTGAAATCTGGTACCAGGCGAAATCCATGGTTCATCATGGCCATGCCTTTCAGGATTTTAGCATCTGTATTTACCGGTAAAAAAATCCAGGGAAATATCTTTTGGGACATCCTTGGATTTGCAGAATACCTATGGATCCGGAAAAAATAAGTATTCATTCATCCAGCAAATCCGGCCTTCTCTCCCTTGTGCGTTGAATTGATTGTTCGTGCCTCCATTCATCAATAAGTTTATGATTGCCACTCATGAGTATTTCGGGTACTTTCCAGCCACGAAATGTTTCGGGCCGGCTATAAACAGGAGGAGCCAATAAATTATCCTGGAATGAATCACTCAGCGCCGAAGTTTCATCATTCAGTACGCCGGGAAGCAAGCGTCCAATCGCATCCGTTAGTACAGCCGCAGCCAGCTCACCACCACTCAGTACATAATCGCCAATAGAGATCTCTTTCGTAACAAAATGATCGCGGAAACGCTGATCGATGCCTTTATAATGTCCGCAGATTAGAAGTAGATTCTTTTTCAATGAAAGGGCGTTGGCCATTCCCTGGTTAAAAGTTTTACCATCGGGGGTGAGAAATATAATCTCATCATACTTTGTTTCTTTTTGCAGACTTTCCACTGCATTCACAAGGGGTTCTATCATCATCACCATGCCGGCGCCGCCACCAAATGGATAATCATCAACCTGCGCCCTCGCATATGTTGTATGATCCCGCAGGTTGATCACATTCACCTCCAGCAAACCTTTTTCCCTTGCCCTTTTCATGATCGAATGGGAGAAAGGAGAATTCAACAGGTCGGGCACTACAGAAATGATGTCGATGCGCATGCACTTAAATTTAAAAATTGATTATTCGCCCGATGTAAATTCATCCAGGTCGCGTTTATTCTTTTTGGTGGGTCTCCCAACTTTACTCATTCTTTTACCGGTATGAAAAACCGCCGCCTGGAATTTGATCCGTTCTATTTCTTCTGCAGGCGTTATGTCTATATAAAAATTCACCGCCTCTGCATATTGCACCCGGTTGTATAGTAAGCCGGTTACCTTTATTCGCCATTTTTTAGCTTCTGTTTTTACTTCGTATTCATCATCAATTGAAACGGTCTTCGCCGGTTTTGCCGAAGTTCCATTGTATTTCACTTTTCCTTTGTCGCAGGCATCCGCAGCCTGGGCCCTTGTTTTAAAAAGCCTGATCGACCATAAATACTTATCCAGCCTGAGTTTTTCTTTTTCCATATAATTACCCTGCCAGCAAAATTATATTTCTTTTTACTGCCACAGCCATGCGGGCATACACTAAATGCTTATTTTTATTATTCAATAAAAGAACATATATGAAAAGAAGGCTCCAGGTTATATTGGTCGTTTTTTACCTGTTCACCTGCCAGGGAATTTTAGCCCAAATGGGTGGCATTAACTGGACGGCAGACGGGCTGGCCTATACCCGTTTCAAAGAAGGGAACCTTATCAGGGTAGATCCGAAAACCGAAGGAGAAACCATTCTTGTTAAAAAGGAACAGTTGATCCCCGCAGGAGCCAGTACTGCATTGTCGGCACAATCTTATCAATTCAGCCCCGACAATAAAAAGTTATTGCTGTTTACCAATACGGCCAAGGTTTGGCGTTATCGAACCAGGGGCGATTATTGGGTGTTGGATCTTAATAATAATAGTCTTCGTCAACTAGGCAAATCACTGCCTGCTCAATCACTTATGTTTGCAAAGATCTCACCGGATGGGCTGCAGGTAGCTTATGTGAGTGAACATAATATTTTTTCTGAAGACATTAGTTCGGGGATTATTCGTAAACTAACGACCGATGGTAGCCGAAAACTTATCAACGGAACTTTTGATTGGGTGTATGAGGAAGAGTTTGGTTGCAGGGATGGATTCAGGTGGTCGTCTGACAGCCGCCAGATTGCTTTCTGGCAGGTAGATGCCACCAAGATCAGGGATTTTTATATGGTTAATAATACAGATTCGGTTTATTCAAGAGTGATACCGGTAGAATATCCCAAAGTGGGCGATGCTCCCTCACCGGTACGGATAGGGGTTGTTTCGCTGGCGAATGGGTTTATTCGCTGGATGAAGATCGATGGAGATCCGCAGCAGCATTACCTGCCCCGCATGGAATGGAGCGGACCCGGCGAGCTCATCGTGCAACAACTCGATCGGAAACAACAGGAAAGCAAACTGATCTATTGCAATAGCAATGATGGGAGCAGCCGCACTTTCTGGGCTGAAAATGATGAAGCCTGGGTTGATCTAAATACGGATGATCCACGTGGCTGGAGCTGGATCAATAAAGGACAGGATTTTTTATGGGTGAGCGAAAAAGATGGTTACCGTCATGTGTATAAGATCAGCCGCGATGGAAAAAACGTGATCCTCCTTACGAAAGGCAACTATGATATCGGGCAGATCAAAGCAGTGGATGAAGCCAATAACTATCTTTATTTTACGGCTTCCCCGGCAAACCCTACCCAGTTGTATTTGTACAGGGTGCGGATCAATAATCCATCCAAACAGTATAAAGATGAAGCGGAAGCGGTTAGCAGCCTCAAGCTAAAAGGCACCCACACTTATGCTATATCACCCAATGGAAGGATAGCCAAACATAGTTTCAGCAATAACAATACGCCCTCAGTAAGTGAATGGATAACGTTACCGGATAACCGAAATGTTAGTGATGCCAAAAGCATTGCCAAAACGGTTAAAACTGATCCAAACATCAGTGTTGAATATTTCCAGGTGATCACCGAAGACAATATTGTGCTGGATGCCTGGATGAACAAACCCAAAAGTTTTGATCCGGCAAAAAAATATCCTGTTGTATTTTATGTGTATGGAGAGCCGGCAGCCACTACAACAGACGATGTATATGGTAATCATAATAATTTCCTGTATGATGGCAATATGAGTGCCGATGGATATATACAGGTTGCGCTTGATAACCGCGGTACACCTTCTCTCAAAGGAGCTGCCTGGCGTAAATCGATCTACCGGAAGAATGGCACCATTAATATCAGGGATATGGCCATGGGCGCCAAACGCATACTGGAAAAGCCTTTCATCGACAAAGATCGTGTGGCGGTTTGGGGATGGAGTGGTGGCGGAGCGTCTACCCTGCACCTTTTGTTTCAATACCCGGATATTTTTAAAACAGGCATATCCATTGCACCGGTTACAAATCTTTTGTATTACGACAATATTTACACAGAGCGATACATGGGGCTACCACAGGAAAATATGGAAGATTTTACCAGGGGTTCTGCCATTACTTATGCCAAAGGACTCAAAGGAAATTTATTGCTGATTCATGGTACAGGCGATGACAATGTTCATTACAGTAATGCAGAAGCGCTGATCAATGAATTGGTTAAAAATAATAAGCAATTCCAGGTGATGCCTTATCCTAACCGCACGCATAGCATCAGCGAGGGTGCGGGAACCGGCCAGCATTTGTCGGGATTGTATTCAAATTTCCTGAGAAGGAATTGTGCGCCAGGTGGGAAATAGGGAACGGAGTTGCGTCATTGCGAGGAACGAAGCAATCTGTCTTTTTATGTTGATTCATCCCAGCACACTCGCCGTCATGAATACAGCACCGCCTCTTTGCATATGTTTGTTTTATGTCTGGTGTTTTTAGTTATAGTTGGGCAGATTGCTTTGTGCCTCACAATGACGTTATAATTTACAATGCCGTTCTGATTTTCCTTCACAAAAAAAAGCGCATTAAGCGCTTTTTAAAAAATTGATTATTTCAATATTTAAACAACCCTTCCCGGGTAAACCTTTAGCGCTTCTTCGAGGCAATCCATTGCTTTGTTGATGGAATCTACATTTAAAACATAGGCCAGTCTCACTTCTTTTTTACCGAGTCCCGGGGTGCTATAAAAACCGGTGGCGGGAGCCAGCATAACGGTGGCGCCTGCATGATTAAAATCTTCGAGCAACCACTGGCAAAAACGATCACAATCATCGATCGGTAAACTGGCCATGGCGTAAAAGGCTCCTCCGGGGTTTGGACAAAACACCCCAGGTATATTATTCAATCTTTTTACGATCGTATCACGCCTTAATTTATATTCTGTCTTGGTGGTATCAAAATAGTTATCAGGCAGATCAATGGCTGCTTCACCCAAAACCTGTGCATAAAACGGGGGACTTAGTCTTGCTTGTGCAAATTTCATCGCTGCATCCAGCACGGATTTGTTTTTGGTGATGAAGGCGCCTATCCTTCCGCCGCAAGCGCTATACCGTTTACTGATGGTATCCATCAATACCACATTTTCTTCAACTCCCTCCAGGTGCATCGCACTGGTATGGGTACCTTCATAACAAAACTCACGGTAAGCCTCATCCGCAAAAAGAAATAGATTGTGTTTTAACACGATCTTCTTTAACGTTTCCATTTCTGCGGAACTGTACAGGTAGCCGGTAGGGTTATTGGGATTGCAAACCACGATGGCCCTGGTTTTTGGCGTAATCGCTTTTTCAAATTCCTCGATAGGGGGCAGGGCAAAACCATTTTCAATGCTGCTCACGATGGGCTTTACCACAACATCAGCCTGTATGGCAAAACCATTATAGTTGGCATAAAATGGTTCAGGAATAATTACCTCGTCTCCTGCATCCAGGCACGCCATGAATCCAAATAAAATGGCTTCACTGCCACCGGTTGTAATGATGATATCTGTTGATGTGATATCGATCCCGTTCTTGGCATAATAGGTCACCAGCTTTTTGCGGTAACTCTCATTACCGGCGCTGTGACTATACTCAAGTACTTTAATATTGCAATTCTTTACCGCATCCAGGATGCTGGGAGGTGTTTCAATATCGGGCTGACCAATGTTCAGGTGATATACTTTAATGCCCTTCTTCTTTGCTGCCTCTGCATACGGCACGAGTTTCCTGATCGGGGATGCCGGCATTTCCTGCCCACGCTTGCTGATTTTTAACATTGATTTGAGATTATTAAGATTGATTATTTTGATCGATAAAGTTAAGAATTCTTATACGAATACATGGTTTAGTCCTCCTCGTAAAACTTCACATTATGTTCCCGCAGAAACGCCTTGATCGTTTCCGAATGGATACATTGTCCCAAATGCAGGAAGGAATAATCCGATATTTTCTTTACGCCATTGTTTACCATAATTTCTTTATCTACCAGGTCGAAACCAAGGTGAAGGTGTTTGGTAGAAAACTGCATGCCCAGGATGCGTCCCTTTTCATCAAATAATGGTCCGCCACTTTGACCGCGTAACCCGGGTGTGCTCAATTCAATGCCGTATAGTTTGTTTTGTTCTGCCAAAAAGCGGGTAACCATGCCTTCGATCGGGAATTGAGGCGAATGACTGATGCCTTCCCGGGTCCATTCAATATCATCGGTTGACTGGTTATACATGAAATTGGTAAATTCAGGAAATGGAAAACCAAGCCTGCAAAGGAATTTACCTTGCTTGATATCGTTGCCGTTTTTTAAGAACTTTGCACAATCCTGGTAATGCAGGGTTTTATATCCATTGAATTTCAAAATCGCCAGGTCGTAGGTTGGGTGAATATGCCAGGTAAATCCGGTCATGCTGTCAACACAATCCACGAAATTATTTTTCACCTGGATAACACTATCCGGATTGTATTTATATTTTATTTCGAGTCCCCGCAGGTTTGCTTTTTGTTTACCATCCGATACAATTCCCTGCCGTTCTTTTTTAAATTGATTGAAATGATTGTTGATGTGATCCGAAGATGCGATCATTTCCACCACATGTTTGCAGGTGACTGCATAGCCTTCTTCGTTTACAAAAAACATCGTTGCCGAACCGGGGATCAATTGTTTGCCACCATACAATCGCATAATGGTATTAACAGGCCTTGTGAATTTCGAAACCCTTTCTATCGCTGATATGAACATAATTTTATTTTTTTTTGATTTTTGATGCGGCTTCTTTGTCTGCATACCAAAGTACTTGTCCCTGGCTGGCATCTATGAGTTGAGCCGGGTATTTATCAGTGTCTTTTTTTCCATGCAAAATGATGGGCAGTATATCTGCTTTCTCAATTCCACTTACTAAAAAAAGTACTTCAGTTGCATGATTGATAAGCCTTGCCGTAAAACTTATCCTGTAGGCATCCAATGAAGGTACATATACTTCTTTCACCAGGTTGCTGCTATTGTGGAGAATATCTGTGTAAGGAAACAGGGAAGCGGTATGGCCGTTATCGCCGAGACCGAGTAAAACAAGATCGAATACAGGCCAAGCATCCCTGAAAAATTCTTTGATGACCCGTTCATAATGAGCAGCTGCTTCCGCTGGTGGGTATTGAACGGGAATTCTGAAAATGTTTTCGGTCGGAATATCTACCTGGTTCAATAACGCATCCAAAGCCATAAATGCGTTGTTATTTTTATCTGTAAGAGGAACACATCTTTCATCGCTCCAGAAAATGAATATATTTTTCCATGGTAACGCTGAAGCGTAGGGGCTAGTTGCCAGTAATTCATATAATTTCCTGGGTGTGTTACCACCCGAAAGGGCTATACTACACCTTCCATTTTTTTCAATGGAAGATTTGCAAAGTGAAACTATATGATCTGCAGCATTTGCATACAGGATTTCCGGGGAATCGAAAACGGTAAGTTTAGTCATTGTCTTTTTTTTCAAATGGCATCACGATCCAGTTATTGCCATCTTTGGCGATCAGTGCCTCCGCTGTTTCGGGCCCGTTGCTGCCTGAGGCATAATTTGGAAAATTGACTGATGGATTGGCTTCCCAATTATTTAAAACAGGCATTACAATATCCCATGCCGCTTCTACCTGGTCGGCCCTCATAAACAAAGTCGCATCTCCTTCAATTACATCAAGCAATAATGTTTCATAGGCTTCCGGTGTACCTGATGTATAGGTATCACTATAATTAAAAAGCATGTCTACCGGGCTTAGCTGCATTTGCAAGCCGGGTCGTTTGGCCTGGAAGCGAATGCGGATACCCATATCCGGTTGAAGGTTCAAAACCATCCGGTTGGGTTGCCAGTTATCAGTGGCTTCATCAGGAAACGATTGATGAGGAACCGGTTTAAATTGTATGGTGATCACCGAAATGGATTCACTCATGCGTTTTCCGCTGCGTACATAAAAAGGCACATTGCTCCATCGCCAGTTGTCGATGAAAAATTTTACAGCCGCAAAAGTTTCTCTTGGACTATCGGGTGCTACATCATTTTCCTCGCGGTAGCCGATTACTTTTTTTCCTTCAACCCATCCTTCATCATATTGCCCTCTTACAGCGTAGTTATGCACTTCTTCTTTTTTGATTTTCCGAAGGGCGTGTAATACATCTACTTTTCTATTCCTTACTTCATCTGCATTGAACGATACCGGTGGCTCCATGGCAATAAGACAAAGTAATTGCAGTAAGTGATTCTGGATCATGTCTCGTAAAGCGCCATTTAATTCATAGTAATTACCCCGGCCTTCCACCCCGATCTTTTCTGAAACAGTGATTTGCACATGATCAATGTAGTTCCTGTTCCATATTGGTTCAAAGAGTGCATTGGCAAACCTGAAGGCAAGAATATTCTGAACCGTTTCCTTGCCCAGGTAATGATCGATGCGATAAAGCTGGCATTCATCAAAAAAGCCCTGTAACAATTTGTTGAATGCTTTTGCACTCTCGAGATTTGTACCAAAAGGCTTTTCGATCACCAATCTTGCATACTTGCGATCTGTCGCCAGGCCCGCTTCACCGATCTTCACCGCAATGCTTTCGAAGAATTGTGGAGGAACGGCCAGGTAGAAAATTTTATTCACGGCGCAATCGGCTGTTTTTTCAAAAGCAGCAACCTGTTTTTTCAATTGCGTATACACAGTGGTAGTGGCAAAATCAGCCTTCTTATATTCAATTGTTTTCGCAAATACATCCCATTCGGTTTTTTTTGATTTGCCCCTTCGCGAAAATTTATCAACGCCTTCTTTTAGTTTTTTAAGGAAGTCGGCCTGTGTCATGTCCTGCCTGCCCAGGCAAATGATCAGGAACTGTTTATGAAGCCATTTGTCCAGGTAAAGATTATATAAAGCAGGTATAAGCTTGCGCCAGGTAAGATCCCCGGTGCCACCGAAAATGGTGATAACCGTAGGGTTTGTTTTGATCGTTTTATCCATTGTTATCTGTTAATGCTTGCCAGTTTGTGTGAAAACTACCGGTTCTGTCTATACGCTCATAAGTATGTGCGCCAAAAAAATCACGTTGTGCCTGTAAAAGATTGGCGGGCAGCCATGCACTCCGGTAACTGTCATAATAAGCCAGGTTACTCATCATAACGGGTACGGGTATGCCCGCACTAACGGCCGAAATGATGGCAGAGCGAGTATGTTTCTGCAGTTTGTTTAGCCTGCCTGCAAAAAGTTCTGATACCACCAGGTTTTGCAAAGCGGGTTCCTGTTGAAATGCTTTCCGGATGTCTTCCAGCATGTCGGCCCTGATAATGCAGCCATCCCGCCAAACCGAGGCTACCTGTACGGGATCTGTATCATACTGGTATTGTTGCGAAGCTGCTTTGATCAAGGCCAAGCCCTGGGCATATATACAAATCATACAGAAGTGCAGGGTATCTTCTATCACCGGCACAAGCCCGTCGTGTCCCAGTAGGGCATCGTTGTCTGGGCCATTCAGTACATTAGAAGCAAAAATCCTTTCATTTTTTAAACCCGAAATTTCCCGTTGTACCACAGAGGCGTCTATGGCCGGTGTGGGTACCATGAGATTCATGGCATCCTGCGAAGACCATGCACCGGTACCTTTTTGCCTGGCGCTGTCTAGTATCATATCCAGCAACCTGTTTTCGGTCAGATCATCCGGTTCTGAAAAGATCGCAGACGTGATTTCCAGCAAATAACATCGAATCGCTGATTGATTGTATGATTCAAATATCACCTGCAATTCGGTATTGTTGAGTCCGCCAAGCTGCTTCAGCATCTGGTACGATTCTGCAATGGCCTGCATGATCGCATATTCAATGCCGTTATGTACCATCTTTACATAGTGGCCGGCAGAACCCTTGCCCATATATGCCACGCAGGGAACGCCATTTGTTTTTGCAGCGATCGCTTCAAAAACAGGTTTAACCATTTGGTATGCTTCCGCATTTCCGCCAGGCATGATGCTCGGGCCAAACCGGGCTCCGGCTTCACCACCTGAAACACCCGTGCCCATAAAATGAATTCCTTGGTCATTCAAATGATTGATTCGTCTATTCGTATCCGTGAAATGTGAATTTCCGCAATCAACCAGCAGGTCATTTGAATTTAAAAATGGTTTCACTTCTTCTATAACGGCATCCACGATCCTGCCTGCAGGCACCAGTATGATGATGACCCTTGGCTGTTTCAACGATTGAATAAATTGTTCCAATGTTGCAAAAGCATGGAGATTTTTACCGGCTCCTTCTTTGTTTAGCAGCTCCAGCGTATTGGGGTCTTTGTCGTAACCGGCAACAGAAAAACCCCGGTCAACCATGTTTAACAGGAGATTTCTGCCCATGGTACCAAGCCCGATCATGCCATACTCATATTGTTGATCAGCCATATTTTAAAAATAAAGTTTTTAGAATTCAGACGGACAATAAATGTACAGATAAACCGGCTAGATTCCTTTCGTTTCAGGGAATTAAAAAAGCCCCGCGAAGCAGGGCTTTTTTAAAAAAATATAATCAATTATTTTTTAGGAGCATTTACTTTGGCAGTTTGTTTAGCTGCCGGCTTTGCTGTTTTAGTTTTTTTTACTTCAGCTGGCTTTGCTTCTTTGGTTGTTTTAGCTTCAGGTGAAGCGTTCAGCATTTCTGCAGATTTTGTTTCAGCGCCACTGCCTGGATTTAATTTCGCATATTCTTCAGGATTTAAAACTTCACCTTTAATGGTGATGCTTTTCGTATCAGTTGCACCTGCAAACTTAACCGTCAGGTGTTTTTCAAAAATGTTCAGGTTTTTAGCATTGTAAGTGGCCTTGATAACGCCGGTTTTACCTGGTGCGATAGGCTCTTTGGTATAATCTCCGATGGTACAACCACAGGTTGGATTAGCTTGCTCAATGATCAGGGGTTCTGACCCGATATTGGTAACTGTAAAAGTAGCAGTTGCAGGTACATCTTGTTTGATCTTGCCAAGGTCGATGGTTTCTAATTTGAATTTAGCAATTTCATCTGCTTTTTTCTGTGCAAATAAAGACGTGGAAAGGGCGAGGATAGTTAACGAGAATAATAATTTCTTCATGACATTCTATTTTTTAAGGTTAATTTTTAATTTTTGAGATCTTGTAATCCTTTGTTTTCTGGTGCGCTAGTCGCGGGTGTTTTCCAAACTTCACCTTTAATGGTAATTACTTTGGTGAGGTTTTCGTTATAGGTTATGGTAACGATCTTGGTAAAAGGACCTTCAGCAACCGCATTGTATCCTACGGTTATTTTTGAATTACCACCTGCTGGAATCGGATTTTCTTTATCCCATTCTGGTGTTGTACATCCGCAACTGGCTTGTACGTTTGCGATCTTCAATGGTTCTTTTCCCGAATTTGATACTTCAAAAACTGTTGTAACCGGTTTCCCTTGGGGAATTTTACCGAAATCATGAACTTCCTGCTTAACTACCAGGGTTTCTACCTGTTTCTTAGTGTCAGCACTGGCAACAGGAGGAGTCGCTTTTGGGTCGGCTACAGCTGTTTTTGCCTCCTGGGCATGATTATGCCCTTCATGTTGGGCAAACAGGCTTGTTGATCCCAGGAATAAGGCCGCAAATAGTAGTGTTTTTTTCATTCTTATATTTTAAATAAGGTCTTCAAAGATACAAAAACGTTTAATTACGCGGCAAATTGTTGGTCTCTTTACCAATATTTAACAAAGACCCTGTAAAATCATATTTTTGCCCCATATTTATGCAATATGGATACACTCAATAATAACGACGCAGCTACCCAGGAAAAGCTCAGTTTCGATCATTTTCGCAATGCAGTTTTAAAAGATTTCCGGATTTGTTGTGAAAGCCGCGAAACCAGCCTGATGGGTCGCAGGGAAGTACTGACTGGTAAAGCTAAATTCGGCATTTTTGGCGACGGGAAAGAAGTAGCCCAGGTAGCCATGGCCAAGTTCTTTAAGCCAGGCGATTTCAGGGCAGGATATTACCGTGATCAGACTTTTATGTTTTCCTCCGGGCTAGCCACTGTTGAGCAGTTCTTTTCTCAATTATATGCTGATGCAGATGTGAGGAATGATCCTTTCAGTGCAGGCAGGCAGATGAATGCTCATTTCGCATCCCAGTTTGTAAACGAAAATGGGGAATGGCTGAACCTGGCAGAACGGAAAAATGTTTCCAGTGATATTGCCCCAACAGCCGGGCAAATGCCCAGGGCACTTGGTTTGGCTTATGCCTCCAGGCATTTTCGGCAGGTTGAGGCTTTGCACGAATTCAATAACCTGAGTGATAAGGGCAATGAAGTTTGTTTTTGTACAATCGGGGACGCTTCTACCAGTGAAGGGCATTTCTGGGAAACCATGAATGCAGCCGGAGTATTGCAGGTACCCCTGGCCGTTTTTGTTTGGGATGATGGGTATGGCATTTCTGTGCCGAAAAAATACCAGACCACCAAAGGCTCTATTTCGGATGCGCTATCGGGTTTGCAAAAGGAAGAAAACAGCAACGGGATCGATATATATAAACTGAAGGGATGGGACTATGCCGGAATGTGCGAAGTATTGGAATCGGCCATTGAAAAAATACGGGAAACGCATACCCCGGCCCTATTTCATGTAGAAGAGATCACCCAACCACAGGGACATTCAACTTCGGGTAGTCATGAACGATATAAGAATGCCGACAGGTTAACCTGGGAACGTGAATGGGATTGCATCAGGCAATTCCGGGAATGGATCCTGGAAAATGCTTTGGCAGAAGAAGATGAATTAAAAACAATCGAACAGAATGCCGTTCAATTTGTAAAAGACAGCAAGAACAAAGCCTGGGATAAATATTTGCAACCCATGAAATCATTGGTGGCAGATTCACTTGCAGTTCTCTATGATGTTACCGGTAATGCAGGTGTTGACAGCATTGCTGCAGAATTGAAATCTCTTCGCGAACCAATGCGCCGCGATGTATTGAGTTGCCTTGCCAAATCAATGGAGCTGCTGGAATCTTCCTCTCCTGAAATTATAAAACCTTTGCGGGATCATTATGATGCGTTGAAACAAAGCAGTGAAAAATTATATGATGCCTTTTTGTATAATGAAGGCCCTAAATCGGCAATGAAGGTTCCGGTTATACCGGCATCGTATGAAGATGGCGCTGCTATGGTAAACGGGTATGAAGTGCTGAACCATTATTTCGACCAGTTGTTTGCCAGCAATCCAAAAGTAGCTGCTTTCGGGGAAGATCTTGGATTTATCGGCGATGTGAACCAGGGTTTCAGCGGGCTGCAGGAAAAGCATGGCGATAAGCGCATATTCGATACCGGTATACGGGAGCTCACCATCATGGGACAGGGAATAGGTATGGCGCTGCGTGGACTAAGGCCCATTGCAGAAATTCAATATCTTGATTACCTGCTATACGGTTTGCAACCCCTGAGCGATGATGCGGCCACAACCCATTTTCGCACAGCAGGCCAGCAAAGTGTTCCATTGATCGTACGCACAAGGGGCCACAGGCTCGAGGGAATCTGGCATAGCGGATCTCCCATGGGAATGGTCATCAACGCACTCAGGGGAATATATGTATGCGTACCACGAAACATGACACAGGCTGTGGGCATGTACAATACCTTGTTGCAAAGCAACGATCCCGGGCTCGTGATCGAATGCCTGAATGGATACCGGTTGAAAGAAAAACTGCCATCAAACTTATTAGACTACACGGTACCGTTAGGTATACCTGATATTATCCGCGAGGGAGAAGATATTACCATTGTAAGTTATGGCTCTACACTTCGCATTGTAATGGAAGGGGCGGAAAGACTTTCTAAACTTGGCATCAGTTGCGAAGTGGTAGATGTTCAGACGCTGTTGCCATTCGATATACAGCATGTGATCGCGGGATCATTGTCTAAAACCAATCGCATCCTTTTTGTAGATGAGGATGTTCCGGGTGGTGCAGCAGCGTATATGTTCAATAAGGTGATGGAAGAACAGAAGGGTTACCGGATGCTTGATGTATCTCCCCGTACCCTTACCGCAAAAGCACATCGTCCCGGGTATGGAAGTGACGGTGATTATTTTGCCAAACCAAACACGGAAGATTTGGTTAGGGTGGTGAAAGAAATGATGTCGGAATAATTTATTCGGATGAATTCTCTCAATAAAATTTCCTTGTCACTGCAAAGCCGTGATTATATTATTGTGCTGCTAAATGTTCCTGATGGATCTTAGTTTCCTGCATATCATCGAGGTATTAGGTACGTTCTCCTTTGCGGTGTCCGGTGCATCTTTTGCCATGGAGAAAAAGCTGGATCCGTTTGGGGTATTGATCCTGTCGTTTGTTACGGCCATTGGCGGGGGAACGTTAAGGGATGTGATGATCGGCAATTTACCGGTGGGCTGGCTTCGCGATGAAACAGCCACAACCATTATTTTCACCGGTGCCCTGGGAACATTGCTGTTTGATAAATATCTCAAAAAACTAACGACGACTTTATTTTTATTTGATGCATTGGGGCTTGGACTGTTTACCCTCGTAGGTATTGAGAAGGCCATTCAATTAAACTTCAGCATCGGCGTATGTATTGCCCTGGGCACTATAACTGCCAGTTTCGGTGGTGTGATCCGCGATGTGTTGTTGAATAATGTGCCCCTGGTATTCAGGAAAGAAATTTATGCCCTGGCCAGCATCATTGGTGGGCTGGTGTATTTTATTTTGAAGGAAACCAATTTGGATTCAGATCTATCCACGATCATTTGCATCCTACTCATTTTCATCATCAGGATCGTAGCAGTTAAGTTCAAAATATCACTGCCATTATTTTACACGAAGCTGAATAAGTAATCCAGCATCCAGTATCTAGCATCCAGTATCCAGTATCTAGTATCCACCATCACTATTTCAAATTATGATACACCTTCTGCACATCCTCATCCTGCTCAAGTTTATCCACTAATTTCAATACATCCTGGGCAGCTTCTTCACTGAGTTCTGTTGTATTGAGAGGTATCCGGGTAAGTTCGGCTGTAGAAACTTCAATTCCTTTTTCTTCCAGTGCTTTGGCCATATGTCCGAATTCAGTAAAAGCTGTTCGGATCACAATATTCCCTTCAGAATCTTCACCTATTTCTTCCAGGCCGAAATCAATCAGTTCCAGTTCCAGGTCTTCAATATTCAACCCGGTGTTTTTTATTTTAAACTCACCCATGCGGTTAAACGTAAATGCCACACTTCCACTGGTACCAAGGCTGCCACCACTTTTTGTAAAGTGCATCCTTACATTGGCAACCGTACGGGTAGGGTTATCCGTAGCAGTTTCTACAAGTAATGCAACACCATGTGGTGCATAACCTTCATACACGATCTCTTCGTAATTGCTTGTGTCTTTCCCCATAGCCCTTTTAATAGCGGCTTCCACCCTGTCTTTGGGCATGTTACAGGCCTTGGCATTGAGGTAACACCTTCTCAGGGCAGGATTGTTATCGGGATCGGGGCCGGCTGCTTTAACGGCAATAGCAATCTCCTTACCAATACGGGTAAAGTTCTTGGCCATCTTATCCCAGCGGGCAAACATGGAGCTTTTTCTTACTTCAAATATTCTTCCCATGATGTAGTTGTTTTGACTGATTTCGGGATGCAAATGTAAGGAATGATTTGTTATCCGTAGAAGGATCGAATGTGGGTTACAAAGGGTGTAACTTAAGATAACAAACAGGAATTGAATAATCTATTTAGTGTAAGACCAGACGTCCTGGTGCCGTATGCAGGTCAGGCTATCTATCTTATCTTCGTAACATGGAACAATTATTTTCATATCAGCAACTATTTGATTTTGCCAGGCAGGTATTTATCAAGATAGGTTGTCCTCAAAAGGATGCGGGAATCGCATCAAAATCTTTACTCAGCGCCGACCTGCGGGGTGTTGACAGTCATGGCGTTGCCCGCCTCAGTGGTTATGTAAGATTGTGGGAAGCTGAACGGGTGAATGCCGCCCCAGAAATGAAAATAATCCATGAAACACCCAGTACCGCTGTTGTTGATGGGGATCGCGGTTTGGGTTTAGTGGTTGCACCTTATGCTATGCAGGTTGCCATTCAAAAAGCTAACGCCGTGGGTAGTGGTTGGGTGAGTGTGCAAAACAGCAATCATTTTGGCATTGCAGGATATCACGCTATGTTGGCTTTACCGCATGATATGATCGGAATAGCCATGACAAATGCTTCGGCATTGGTGGCACCAACTTTTTCAAAAGAACGCATGTTGGGCACCAACCCCATTGCGGTGGCTATACCAGCGGGTACAGAGCCAGCCTTTGTTGCCGACTTTGCAACTACCACTGCGGCCAATGGAAAGCTTGAAATATTACAACGAAAAAATAAACCGGTTCCTGCCGGGTGGGTTCAGACCAAAGAGGGAGAAACCAGTTTCAATGCACATGAATTGAAAGAAGGCGGGTCACTATTGCCATTGGGGGGTGATCGGGAGCATGGAAGCCATAAGGGTTATATGCTGGGTAGTATTGTAGACATTTTTTCGGGAATATTAAGCGGCGCCAATTTTGGTCCGTGGGTTCCCCCGTTCCCGGCTTACTTACCAATGCCTGAAAATATGCCAGGTAAAGGGATCGGGCATTTTTTTGGGGCAATGCGGATCGATGCATTCAGGCCGGGTGCTGATTTTAAAAAAGACATGGATCAATGGATTGGCAGGTTCAGGCAGGCTAAAACATCAGATGGTCACGAAAGGGTATTGATCCCTGGTGATCCCGAAAGGGAAATGGAAGTCCTTCGGATGAAAGAAGGCATTTTACTGTTAAACGAGGTGGTGAGTGATTTGCGGTCGGTCGGGGATAAATTGGGGGTTGAATTGGGTTGAGATCTTCAGAGATGTCAACTCCCGAGATGTCAACTCGGGAGTTCTCAACCTTTTTCTTGCCAGAATATTTTTTTTCCAGAACATAACTTCATTAAAAACAACATATTAGAAGTTTCAAGGATTTTAAGACCTGGTTGAGATCTCTGGAGATGTCAACTTCAGAGATCTCAACTCCAGAGATGTCAACTCTGGAGTTCTCAACCTCCCCCAAAATAATTCTCATTTTTTTTACACTTCACAAACTAAAATTCAAATTATACCGTTTATAATATGGTTTTTCATAGGATATTGGATTAATACGGGCCGCGATTTCTATCATGGCCCCTTTTTTTTGCTCAAAAATCCCCAAATCTTTAAATACATTATTAATAACTCGTATGATGACTTTCATATGGGCATAAAAAAACTCCCTGGTTAAGGGAGTTTTTTTTATCGTTCAAAACTGGTTTAAATAATGATCATCGAATCGCCATAGCTGAAAAAGCGATATTTATCCTTAATTGCTTTTTTATAGGCTTCCATCATCAGGTCATAACCTGCAAAAGCACAGGCCATGATCAGCAGGCTGGTTTTTGGCAGGTGAAAATTAGTCACCAAAGCATCTGCAATATTGAAATTATAAGGAGGATGGATGAAATGATTGGTCCATCCTTCTGATGGTTTTAATAATTTCTGTGCAGTATAAGATGATTCCATCGCCCGCATGGTAGTAGTGCCAATTGAACAAATACGATGTCCGCTTTCCTTTGCTTTATTAACAATGGCACAAGCCGTTTCATCGATCTTATAATATTCAGCATCCATTTTATGCTTGCTGAGATCTTCTACTTCAATAGGGCGGAAAGTTCCTAGCCCTGTATGAAGGGTAACTTCAGCAAAACGCACTCCCTGGATCTCCAGGCGTTTGATGAGTTCCTTGCTGAAATGTAATCCTGCCGTAGGAGCCGCCACGGCGCCTTCATGTTTGGCATATACGGTTTGGTAACGTTCTTTATCTTCTTCTTCCGGTTTGCGCTTGATGTATTTAGGCAAAGGCGTTTCACCCATGATCTCGAGCATCTGCCTGAATTCTTCATCGGTACCATCCCATAAAAAACGGATCGTACGCCCACGGCTGGTAGTATTGTCGATCACTTCGGCAACCAGTTCATCACTTTCTCCAAAGTAAAGTTTATTACCTACACGGATCTTACGGGCCGGATCTACGATCACATCCCAGAGTTTATTCGTTTTGTTGAGTTCTCTTAACAGGAACACCTCGATCTTTGCGCCGGTCTTTTCTTTGCGGCCATACATCCTAGCAGGAAAAACCTTGGTATTGTTGACCACAAATACGTCTTTGTCATCAAAATACTCCATGATATCACGAAAATGCCTGTTTTCGATGTCACCGGTTTTACGGTTGATCACCATCATACGGCTCTCTTCTCTTTTCTTGGTTGGGTGCTGGGCGATTAAATTGAGTGGGAGGTCAAAACGGAATTGAGATAATTTCATCAGGAATTTTTAGTGTTTTATTTGTCCGGTGATTCTTCCTAAAAAGCAGGCCTGGTAAGCTTTTTATGGTCGATTCATGTAATAATTAAATGCTTTTATTCATGTATCTATGCCATCATGCTTTACGCTGCTACAGGTGGCTTTCGCCCGGTTCTACTCCCTGATCTACGATCATGTTACGGCATGATTCAAAAGTGGGCAAAGTTAATTGAAAATAATCAGAAACCAACCGTCAATTTTTAAACTCTTCTACCAGATTTGATAAAATTTTCAAAAAAAATAAAGCAAGGCTTATTAATTGATGCGTTCTCTGCATCTTTAACATATAACCGGCAGCCCATATAACGTATGAATGCAATAAAAAAATGCTTTCTCTTATTTTGTTTTTTTCTATCCCTTGTCCTGGTAGTGGCTGCCCAGGAAGGTAACAGAAATAAATATCCAAGCCTGTTATGGGAGATCACCGGCAATGGTTTAACAAAGCCATCATACCTGTTTGGCACCATGCATGTAAGCAATAAGATGGTCTTCCACCTGGGAGATGCTTTTTATGATGCGATCAAAAGTACCGATGCGGTAGCCCTGGAACTTAATCCCGATCTATGGCAAAGCCAGATGGTTGAACTCGATAAGCTTAAAGAAAACTATGCTGCTTTTAATAGCACGGCAGGCAATGATTTCTTAACAGAAAATTCTTTCAGGCTCAATCCTTATCTCGATGAATTAAAAGTGGCGCTTCAGTCAGAACCCGCCATGGTAAACAATCTGCTCTACCGGTCATACAAAACCAAAGAAGATTTTGAAGAAGATACATTCCTGGACCTCTATATTTTTCAAACAGGAAAAAAACTTGGCAAATCATCAGCGGGGGTAGAAAATTATTATGAAGCAGAGAAGCTGGTGCTGGAAGCTTATGCTGATATGGCCAGGGAAAAAAAGAAAAAGAAATTCGATCTCGATGGCGAATCCCTTTCCGAGATGCTCGAAAAATTACAGCAGGCTTATCGTCGGGGAGACCTGGATCTCATGGATTCATTAGATAATGTCCTGGAACAATCAGAAGCCTTTCGTGAAAAGTTTCTATACAAAAGAAATGAGATTCAGGCGAATTCGATCGACAGCATCATTCAAACTAAATCTTTATTTGCGGGGGTAGGTGCTGCTCATTTGCCTGGTAACCGGGGTGTGATAGAAATACTGCGAAAAAAAGGATATACACTCAAGCCCGTGAAAATGGCCGATCGAAATGCAAATCAAAAAACCAGGATCGATAATTTAAGGGTGCCGGTACATTTCCAACATCAAACTTCCGACGATGGACTGTTTAGTTTGGAAGCACCTGGCAAATTATACAAGACCAGCCAGGATTACCAGCAACTGGATCGGCGGCAGTATTCCGATATGAGCAATGGTTCGTATTATATGATCACCAGGGTAAAAACACATGCAGCTTTCTTGGGACAGTCAGCAGACATGGTGTTGAAAAAGACCGACAGCATCCTTTATGAAAATGTGCCCGGTAAAATTTTATCTAAAAAGTCATTGACCGATAAGCAGCATAAAGGAATTGATATCCTGAGTCGTACCCGCCGTGGTGACCTGCAGCGATACCAGGTCTTTATCACCCCAAACGAGATCATCATTTTTAAAATGAGTGGTAAGGAAAATTATGTTGAAGGGCCCGAAGCGGATCAATTCTTCTCATCCATTCGATTTGAATCTATTCCAAATCTGCCACTTGATTTCGAACCTGCCACGGGTGGATTTCGGGCAAAATTACCGCAAATGCCACTTCAATATCTCGATGATGGAAGTGGGGACGCACGTTGGCAATATGAAGCAGTGGACTCAGCTACCGGTGATGCGTACCTGATCATGAAGAAATCGGTTTACAATTTTAGTTTTACAGATGAAGATAGTTTCGACCTGGGGCTTATGGAAATATCATTCAGCAATCCGGAACTTTTCGATAAGCAGATCAGCCGCCGCCAATTTTCATGGAACGGTTTGCCGGCGCTGGATGTAAAAGAAAAGCTGAAAAATGGTGCTTTAGTGTATGCCAGGTACCTTATTCAGGGCCCTCATCATTACCTGTTGGCCCATAGAACGAACCAGGAAAGCACAGATTCAACATCTTTTTTTGACAATTTTTCGCTCACTGGTTACCGTTATCAAAATCCCCGTGCATATTCTGATACTTTTTTGCGTGCAACCGTTCAATCTGCTGTTGTTCCCCAAATAGACAAAGATCTAAGAAGGCTCATGGAGCAATTGGGTGACGATGCCAGCAATGGGAACAATGCTTCCGGCTTCATCAGTTACTGGCCAAAACCCAAAACCGGCATTTTCAGGAATGATTCAACAGGTGAAATGATACAGGTTAAAACACAGGAGTTTCCCCGGTACTATTACATACGTGATTCTGCAAAATACTGGCAAAATGAAGTGAATGGTTTTTTAAGCAAAAATGATATGTATGTGAGTGGTGAAATTAAAAATATCAGTGGAAAAGATTTTACCGGTGTTCGTTTTGTCATCCGGGATACCGGATCGAGCCGGACAATCACCCATCAGCTCATGGTCAAAAATGGTTTTCAATACACACTCTCAACCATTGGAGATACCATGTCGCTACCGGGAACGTTTATCCGAACTTTCTATGATAGCTTTCATCCGGATTTGCCATCAGATGACCGGGATGTATACCAGAACAGGGTGCCATTATTTTTCAATGACCTACTGGGAGCCGATAGTGCCACCCGCCACAGGGCATTCCAGGCAATGCCGAATGTTTATTATGGAACAGCCGGCATCCCTTATATTCTGGATGCATTGAACAAGCTCAATAGCCACGACAAAAACTATTTTGATACCAAAACAAAGCTGATCGCTGAATTGGGTTTTATAAAGGATTCTGGCAGGAGCATCATACCTGAACAATTGAGAAAGATTTACGGGCACGTGGCAGATACCAGTTTATTTCAGAATGAGGTGGTTAAATCGCTGGCAAGGCTAAAGACCAGGGCATCATACAAGGTTTTAAAAGAGATTTTTTTACAGGACCCACCTGTATTTGAGAACAATTACGAATACAAGAACATGTTTGATAACCTGGAAGATTCCCTGTCGCTTACCAGGGAGTTATTTCCTGAACTACTCAGGCTTTCTACACTGGATGATTACAAAGACAGGGTGTTGGATTTGCTGGTGATGTTGGTTGATAGTGGTTTTGTAAATCAAAAAACCTATGAAAGTTATTTTCCGGGAATTTATATCGACGCCCGTGTTTTACTGAAAAAGCAGAAAAGCAGGGATGAAAAGCAGCTTCGTTCCGAAAGAAAAAAAGACGAGGACGATAATGACCCGATCAGGTTGTATGATGTCGGAAATAAAACGACCAATCTGCAGAACTATGCCATCCTGCTGATACCCTACTTTCATAATGACAAGAATGTGCAGCATTTCTTTGAAGGGTTACTTGATTCAAGAGATGACATGGTGAAATTGAATACGGCCATCCTGATGATCCGCAATCAAATACCAGTCGCAGACAGCCTGTTACTTTCACTGGCATCCAACGATAAATACCGCAGTGTGCTATACCGGAAACTGGATAAGCTGAACAAACTCAGTCTTTTCCCGGTTCAGTACATGTCGCAGAATGCAATGGCAAAAAGTATTTTGCAAAAACAATCAGATTACAATAAACTGGATTCGGTAAGTTTTTTATCCAGGGAGAAAGCGAGCATAAAAGGTAAGACCGGCTTTGTATATTTTTATAAATACCGGTTGAAAAAAACTGACCAGTGGAAGATCGGTATCAGCGGACTTCAGCCTTTACAAGAGCAGGAAGTGAGCACTGATGACCAGGTGAGTGCTATGACTGATGTACGATTGAAGGAAAATGAACCACTTGATGAACAACTACATAAGCAGCTTCGCAAAATACTCTTTGGTTTTCACAAAAGCGGGAAAAAATACTTTAGTGACGATAACGGGTATTCGAAGTTTAAATCAATCAGCGATTTTGAAGATTGAGTTTTTTTATTGCACTCCCTGCATTTTTTTACCGGCTATCGCTGCAATCAATTCACGGGTATATCCTTCTTTTGGATGATGATACACTTCATCAGAGGTGCCCGATTCAATGATCTTTCCCTGCTTCATCACAAGGATCCTGTCGCACAGGTAATGTACTACCGATAAGTCATGCGAAATAAAAATGGCTGTAAAATGACCAGATTGCCTGAGATCATTGATGAGATTTATCACATGAGCCTGTACACTCACATCCAATGCAGATACGCTTTCATCGAATATTAGAAAGCGTGGGTCGGAAGCCAGGGCACGGGCAATACAGATGCGTTGCCGTTGCCCGCCGCTGAACTGGTGTGGGTACCTGTTAAAAACATCGGAAGGCAACTGTACCTGTTGCAGCAGCGATATCGCTTTTTCTTTTCTTTCTTTTTGACCGGTATATAAACGGTGAACTTCCAGGGGTTCCATAATGGCCTCACCTATGCTTAACCGTGGGTTCAGGGAGCCGAATGGATCCTGGAAAACGATCTGGATATTTTTCCGGATCTTTCTTAATTCGCCGGGGGAGAGTTTATTCAGGTCTGTTCCATTGAGGATGATCTTTCCGGCACTTGGTTTTACCAGTTGCAGGATGGCCCTTCCGAGGGTTGTTTTACCGGAGCCGCTTTCACCAACAATGCCAACTATTTCGTGTTGCTTTACATCAAAACTCACCTTGTCAACAGCCATCGTAATTGCAGGCTGGGTACCGAAAAATTGTTTTCTGTGTTTAAAATGAACCGACAGATCCTGCACAGATAATACCGTTTCACTTCCGGCTACTGGTACTTGTTGTATGGGCAAAGGTTTTGGAGTGGTTGCATCGCCTGCTATAAAATCTTCCAGCACAGGCAATTTATTTCCTTTGCTGTTAACAGCTGGTCTGCATGCCAACAAAGCTTTCGTATATGGATGTACAGGTTTGTTGAGTACAGTAGATGCGGGTCCTTGCTCCACAATATTGCCCTGGTACATTACCAGCAGTTCGTCCGCTATATCCGCAACCAGGCCAAGATCGTGGGAAATGAACAATACCGACATTCCGTTTTTCTGCTGAAGTTTTTTGATAAGATCAACGATGCTTTTTTGTGTTCGTACATCAAGCGCTGTTGTTGGTTCATCAGCTATCAATAATGCAGGTTGGCAGCACATCGCCATTGCGATCATGACCCTTTGTTTTTGCCCGCCACTCAATTGATGCGGATACCGGTTCACTATACCCGCAGGTTGCGGAAGCTCCACTTCTGTAAACAATTCGATCGTTTTTGAAAGGGCTTCTTTTTTGCTGATGTCCAGGTGTCTTCGCAATGTTTCAATGATCTGTTCACCACAGGTAAGCACGGGATTCAATGAGGTCATGGGTTCCTGGAAGATCATGGCGATCTCTTTTCCCCGGGTATTCATCAAATCCTTTGCAGGCATGCTAAGGATATTTACCGGTTCGGTTCCATTCCTGGTATACATGATTTCTCCGCCTAATATCGCATTGGCAGGCAGCAGGTTCAGCAATGACAAGGCGGTAATAGATTTGCCCGATCCGCTTTCGCCCACTATGGCGGTGATCTTTCCGCTATGTAAAGAAAAAGAAATATTGCGTACAGCCGTAGTCGTGATGCCCTCCCTGTTAAAATCTACCTTCAGGTTCCTGATATCGAGGAGGGGAGTCATATGAGATTCTAAAATTTCAGGTGTCTTACAGTTAGTCCGTCATTGATCAGTTGTTTCAATGAATCGATGCCGATCTTCAGGTGTCTTTCAACAAACTGGGCTGTAACATTGAGGTCACTTGCTTCTGTTTTTACACCTTCGGGCACCATGGGAGAATCGCTCACCAGCAATAAGGCACCAGTAGGTATTTTATTGTAGAAACCAACCGTAAAGATGGTAGCCGTTTCCATGTCGATGGCGTAGGCTCTTACTTTCTGGAGATATTCTTTAAATACATCATCATGTTCCCAGACACGCCGGTTGGTGGTGTAACAAACACCTGTCCAGTAATCACATTCCGAATCACGGATGGTGGTGGAGATCGCTTTCTGCAACGCAAACGCAGGAAGGGCAGGTACTTCAGGTGGGAAATAGTCATTACTTGTACCCTCACCCCGAATGGCGGCAATGGGTAAGATCAGGTCGCCGATCTTATTTCTCTTTTTCAAACCGCCACATTTGCCAAGGAACAATACAGCTTTTGGTTTGATGGCCGTAAGCAGATCCATCACAGTGGCAGCACCCGGGCTGCCCATACCAAAATTAATGATGGTGATGTTATTGGCTGTTGCGCATTGCATGGAACGATCGGAACCTACTACAGAAACATTGTTCCATTCTGCAAACATTTTTACATAATTGGAGAAATTGGTGAGCAATATATATTCACCAAAGTTGGATAATTTTTCCCCTGTATAACGGGGTAACCAGTTTTCTACGATGTCTGCTTTTGTTTTCATGCCGATTTTAATTCAGATAAAAGTACAAAAATTAGCTGTGATCGCCAATTGAGAGCCCGGGGAAAAATACCTGCGTTCAAATGTTGTTTTCCATGTAATAAATTTTACATTGGTGTACAAAACTAATTAACATGAAGAAAATTTGCCTGATGGCCATTGTTTGTACACTGGTTATTCTTTCCTGTAAGAAAACTTCGTTAAGCACGGTGGATACAAAAGACATGGAACTCATGTCAACCGAATCGATTGATGCCTTTATTAAAGAGCACATGCAAAATAACAAACCATTTGAATGGAGTACGGCTCCCGATGCAATGATCTGGAGTGCGCTGCAGCATAGTGATCATATTTTGTCTGTTGGATATAAACCAGCGGGGGTAACCGGGGTAGATGACATGCTTCATACCATTAATATCCAGTCTGGTCCTTGGAAATCCGCGAAGGAAGAGATCATTAACCTCATACTGAGTTCAGAGCAGGAACTGGATAAATCGATCGGATTAGACCAGATCATTCCCTGGGAAGAATCTGTTTTACCGGTTGTAGATATGGTTGTAAAAAATCCGGCTACGATAAAAAGACTTAGAGCGAGTAATCTTGTCCGTTATGCCGAACCAATGGGTTATGAACCTCAGGATGCGGTGAAAAGTGTAAACAATGATCAGCAAACCAATACGGCTGTTCTCAGTAGCAGCGGTTGCGGTAATAATGTTGCCGAAGGTGGCCTGGTTGCCAATGTAGATTATACAACCATTAGTCCTGCCTCAAAGCAATCATGGAATCACTCTTATCATAAAGTTTCCAGTGCCTGGACAAAATCTACCGGCGCAGGTATAAAAGTATTTATCATCGATACCGGTTGTGAGTTTGACCAGGAGAATCTTGGCAGTGCATTCAACCAGGGAAGTTCATCTGGCAGAACCGTAGAAAAGATCGTAACCCTGCCACGTTCTACCTTCCTGGGCATTCCTACCGGTCCCGTAGAAACGCCGGATGATGGTTGTGGCCACGGTACTTCTATGGCAGGCGCATGTGCCGCTCCACGAGGCACTGATGGAGCCGCCTGCGGGGTAGCATATAATTGCAACCTCGTTACCTGCCGTGCTTCGGAAGATGTTTTCATGGATGCAAGCCGTGAAGTAAAAGGTGCGTCTGATGCTTTTACCAATGCCGGCAACAGGGCCGATGTAAAGATCATCAGCATGAGCATGGGCAGGATCACCAGCAGTTCACAAATGAAAGATGCCATCGTATATGCTTATGGAAAAGGCAAATTGATCTTCTGTGCTGCCGGGACTTCATTTGGCTGGACGTCGGGTTGGTTTGGTGTGATCTTCCCCGCAAACCTTACACAGGTTAATGCAGTTACTGGCGTTCGAGATAATAGCTTCAATACAACCTGCACGGATTGCCATGACGGAAGTGAGACAGATTTTACCATCGTAATGGAAAAAGCCTCCAACAGCAGGCATGCTTTAACGTTAGCCATGACCGGTGATGCGCCTTCTACCGTTGGGGGATCTTCAGTATCAACAGCAACTGCAGCGGGCATTGCAGCACTGGTTTGGAGCCGTTTCCCGGCTTATAGCAGGGCCCAGGTATTGGATAAGCTGATCAAAACCAGCGCCAACTACCCTACGAAGAACAGTTCTTTGGGATGGGGAAACCTGAATGCTGATGCTGCAACCAATTAATTAGTCTGAAAGAATGATTAAAGCCAGGACAATAACGCCTGGCTTTTTTTATTTTAATGCGACATTTGCCCTTAAGATTAATTGAAATTCAAATGATCAAGATCGAATACCCGGTAACAAAGCCATCCATAAAGATTGAGACAGGTAAGGAACTTGTTTTTTGTATGATCCGGAAAAAATGGGTGATACTTACACCGGAAGAATGGGTGCGGCAGAACTTCCTGCTATATCTCACCGAAAAGCAATGCTATCCGGCTTCATTGATTGCTGTTGAAAAGCAGGTACTGTTCGGGGATGTAAAAAAAAGGTTTGATATTGTAGTTTTCGACCGCCAGGCAAAACCTTTCATGATCGTAGAATGCAAGGAAATGAATGTACCCTTAACGGAAAGTGTTTTGAACCAGGTGCTGCGTTATAATACAAATTTGCAGGCATCGTACCTGTTCATTACCAATGGGGGACATTGTGCCGGGTTTCAAACAAAGCAAGGTCAGTTCTCCGCCATAGATACAATACCTGTATTTGAAAATTGAGCAGGTGTTTCTCTTCACGGAAAAGAAAATCCCCGGTTTATCTGACCGGGGATTTTTGTATAGATAGAATAATCAATTATGGGAAAATGCCCAATTCGCCGTAGCTGGTAGCTACTTTGTTGATCGCATTCACGTAAGCGGCTGTACGCATATCGGGAATGTTCGGGTTTTTCTTCCAGATGTCCATGATCTCGCGGGTTGCAGTGATCATGGTTTCTTCCAATCCACTGTGTACCAGGTCAACTTCTTCCGGACCGTGCATGATGAATTTACGTTCAGCATCACTTACCGTTTTTCCTGTGAGTCCTTCAATTTGTCCCAGGATATGTGTATTCAGGTTTTCGGTAAAACGTTTTTCCATACGGCCATAACGTACATGGCTAAGGTTTTTTAACCATTCGAAATAACTAACGGTCACACCACCTGCATTCAAGTACATATCAGGAACACATAAGATGCCTTTTTGAATGAATACTTCATCCGCTTCCGGTGTACATGGTCCGTTAGCTGCTTCGCCAATGATCTTAGCTTTCACCCTTGGTGCATTATCGCCATTGATCACGTTTTCCAACGCTGCGGGAATCAGTATATCGCATTCCAGTTCCAGTGCATCGGTTGTTTTTGCCAGTGTTGTGGCACCTGGGAAATTGGTGATAGAACCTGTTTTGGCCCTGAACTGGATCAGTTCTTCTTCATGTAATCCATTCGGATTAAACACTGCGCCATCATGTTCAGAGATACAGATCACTTTGGCTCCGTTTTCCCTGAAGAATTTGGCTGAATGATATCCCACATTGCCGATACCCTGAACCACTACTGTTTTTCCTTCAATACCCATTGGCAGGCCCAGTTTTTTCATAACATCTTCCATGTTACACACTTCACGGATACCATAGAATACGCCAAGGCCGGTAGCTTCCTTACGTCCGCGTACACCGCCTTGTGTTACTGGTTTTCCGGTAACACAACCGGCCGCATCAATTTCACCTGGTTTTAAAGATGCGTATGTATCAACGATCCAGGCCATTTCTCTTTCGCCGGTACCGTAATCAGGAGCCGGAACGTCGATGCCCGGGCCAATGAAATTTTTCTTAACCAATTCACTTGTATAACGACGGGTAATTTTTTCCAGTTCGTATACACTGTAGTTACGTGGATTTATTTTGATACCACCTTTACCACCACCAAAGGGCACATTAACGATGGCACATTTGTAGGTCATCAGCGAAGCGAGGGCCATTACTTCATCCTGGTTTACTTCATCACTGAAACGGATACCTCCTTTACAAGGAGTTTTATGCTGGCTGTGCTGTACACGGTAAGCTTCAATAACTTCAATACTGCCATCATCCCTTTTTACAGGGAAACGCATTTGATATACACTGTTACATGCTTTGATCTGCTCCAGGATTCCCGGATCAAACGAGGTGAACTTTGCTGCTTTGTCAAAACTTTTTTCAACACTCTGAAAAAAGCTATACGGCTTTTGTGAAGACATAATAAATGGTTTTTATTTTTTTCAAATATTCAAGCAATCTATAAATAGAATCGTTATTAATTTTTTATATCAGTAGCTCAGTTATCTTTTTCGATCTTCGACATTTTCCTGTCTACCAACATCACGTATAAAAACAAACCGATGAGTATGGTAAGGCAAACGGCTACTACCACATAGATCTTACCATTGCTGCGCATCAGGTCGGCCATTTCTGGCTTATCCTGGGCAAATCCAACTGTTGAAGTTATCATAGCCAGGGCAAGTAACCATAAACGGGTGAATAATTTAGTTGTCATGTATCAATTTTTTATCCCTGAATAATTCGAGCCTTATTTTTAAGGTTGCGATCCATACTCCCAATAACGTCCAGCCAATCACCGCCGGGTAAAATACCATGCGCATGGATGAATCCATGTCATTTCTATCCAATGCCGGGTTCCCGCTATCACTACCGGGAGCGCCTGGGTGCAAACTTCCCACCAGCCTTGGAATGATCCAGATACTTGGGAATAGCATGGCAAATGCGAAAATATTATAAACAGCACTTATCCTTGCCCGTTTGTCGATATCGGTAAAGGAGCCACGCAATACAAAGTAAGCTCCATAGATCAATAATGCAATGGCGGCGCCAATCAGTTTTGGTTCTTTCAAAACACTTCCGAGCGATTGACCCTGGTCGGTTACCCAGGTTACTGATACCCAGATCATACCCGTTGTATAACCAAGAATGCCGAATAAAGAACCCACTGAAGCAAAATTGCGGGCAAAAATGTCATTTCGGTAATCAAAACCGCGAAGGTATTTAATGCTGTAGTAGAAGCTGGTTCCAAAGAGGATCATCATCCCAAACCACATGCAAACATGGAAGTACAGGTTGCGGATGGTTTCATTTAAAATAAACAAGTGAGGAACATCAAGCAGGAAGCCGGCAATGATAGTATATACCAATAAAATGAATGATAATATTTTCCACCAGCTTTTATGCACAAATGCAGGTATTTAATTTAGTGGCGCAAAGTTATGGGAATTGCCAACATGGCAAACAAAAAAATGTCCTGTTCAGGCAGTATTGTGGAGGAGATACTGTTAATCTTTCCAGAGATATGGAAAGAGGATCACGGCCAGTACAATCACGAGCAGGTCCATCAGGCCAGTCAGCCCGGCCAGTTGAAATACAGCTCCATCCCGAAACACCTCGGAAAAGGCGCTTTTGCTGAGTCGCATGAGCAGTAATAGTTGTGGCAGGATCACGGGGAATCCAAGAATAGCGATCAGCGCTGCATTTTGCTGGGCTTTTGCTGCAATGGCACTCATGAGGGTGAAAACGAGGCTGATGCTTGTTCCGCCAAGTAATACGATGCCAACAAAACGAAGGCTGTCTGAAACCGGGTTATCCAGGAAGATAAAAAATAATACCAGGCTCACCAGGCTCATCATCAACATCAGGATCACATTAAAGATCAGTTTAGCTATGATAAACTCTACGGGTGATGCGATGGAGTAAAAATAGAGCATCCTTCCTTTGTTTTCCTGCAGGAAGCTTTTGGCCACGGTATTTACACATACAAAAAGCTGTATCACCCAAAAAAGGCTGTTCCACGTATTGCTCTCCGGGCTGTCGGGCATCGAAAGATATAAAACAAATATGGTTGAGGCAATATATAATAGTATACCGTAAAAAGTATGCTGCTGTCTCAATTCAAGCAGGATGTCTTTTCTTAATAAGGCAAAAATGCGGTGATACATGGCCGCAAATTACAGATAAAGTTGCAGCAGGGAATGATTAAAGATGACAAAAACCGGAGTATGATGCCCGCTTTGAATAAAAGCCAACAGCAGCATCTCTATCTTGGATGCAAAAGGAATGCTGGTATTATATAAAGAGATTCATCAAAACAGCACAGTTAATCAATGCATCGAAACTGGCGAAAGGAGTTAACATGATTAAGATGAACAATGGCGGAAAAGTAACAACAAAGGAATTTGTAAAACAATAAGCTTTCCAATATAAAAGAAAACGTCCTGCAATCTGCGGGACGTTTTCTTTTATAACTATTTCTTTTAGTTATTAATCTTTCAATTGGGCACAATGCCTGCAACGCGGTTCATATATATCTTTTTCACCGAGTAACACTTGTCCGCCTGTAGCAATTTTACGGTAACTTATATTCGCAATGTTGCCGCATTTCATGCAGATGGCATGTAGCTTGGTAATATAATCGGCTATGGATAAAAGGTTGGGCATTTGTCCGAATGGTTTTCCCATATAATCCATATCCAGTCCGGCAACGATCACCCGAATACCTCTTAAAGCAAGTTGTTCACACACATCGGCGATCTCTGAATCAAAAAACTGTGCTTCGTCTATGCCCACTACATCTACATCCTGGGCCAATAGCAGGATTGATTGGGAGCTTTCAACCGGTGTAGAAATGATGGCATTTGTATCATGGCTAACGATCTTTGTTTCATCATAACGTGTATCAATAGCCGGTTTAAAGATTTCTACTTTGAGGTTCGCAATCTTCACCCTTTTAAGTCGCCTGATCAGTTCTTCTGTTTTTCCGCTGAACATGCTTCCGCAAATCACTTCGATCCAGCCACGTCGTTCGCCTTTTAAATTGGGTTCTATAAACATTAAATAATTTTTTTAAAAATGTGTTTGTAACTTTAAGCCCGGAACGTGCAAAGATTATGGATTCTGATCACCGGGCAAAACAAAATTTATTGTCACCGACCAATATTTATCAGCAAAAAATGACTTATGGAACGGGTGGAAACACTCTGTAATCGGCTACAGGAGCAACTTTCGAAAAAGGCATCGGCGGATGAGCTTTTGTTGACCGTACAAATGCTGCAGTCTGAATTGATGCACCTGAAATCACAGGAGCAACCCGGATCGGTTTCTTCCTCTGTGGCTATACAAATGCCCGCAGCTTTTGAACAGGCTGTGCAGGAAGCTCCATTGATTGAAGAACCGGAAGAACGTACCGTTGTTGTTTTACAGATTGATGAAGCAGAAGTAGAAGCAGAACTTGAGGAGATCAAGAAGAATGCTGAAGCCAGGAATAAGATAGGCGCATCCAACAAGCCACCCATGTTGTTTGATCCCGTAGAAGATACCCCCACACTCATTCACCAGCAGCCGGCAAGCATCAAACCGCAAAAGGAAGTGCACGAATCTATTGCTTCGGATGATGGAGGATCACTGAATGATAAACTCAAACAAACGAAAACAGAATTGAGTGATGCCCTGCAGGAGTTGCCT
>JAKQKY010000191.1 GCA_029560415.1 Bacteroidota bacterium
ATGGTATTATTTATTTTAATCCTGAGTATGGCGACCGCCTGGGTGTTGAAGCAGAATTGGCTGCAACTTATAGCCGCATCGGCGATTTTTTAAAGCAACAATGTAAAGGATATACCGGTTACATTTTTACGGGCAACCTCGAACTGGCCAAGAAGATCGGGTTGAAACCAAAACGCAGGATCGAATTCTATACCAGTAAGATCGACTGCCGCCTGTTTGAATATGAATTGTATGCCGGTACCCGCGAGCCGAAATAACGAATTCCGTTTGCAGATATTCTTCCCCGTAGTGTGTAATTAACTTCCACATATTAATCCTGTCATATTTATTATACCCTGAAACAGGGCTTTCAGCTAAGGCATTGTTTTTGGAAAATACTTAGCAGTATTCCTCACCAAAAATGATATTTTATGCAAAACAAAAATGTTCTTTCCATGCGAAACATGGGATTGTTGATTGCTGTTACTGGCATGTTTGTAACAGGTTGCAACGTTAATGATACTTCTTCCGGCGATCCATCCACATCAGATACGGTTGTTACCATGAAAATGGAAAGCAGTCCAATGATGACTGATACCTCAACGGCTTCGAACCTGGCGGCTGCAGATAAAATGACCTCCAGCGGAACGGGAAAAATGAACCCGGCCAAGAAAGGTATGAAAGGAAAAGTGGCCGTGTCTGATATGCCGAAAATGAATGGCCCTATGGAAGCCGACAATACAGGCACTTATAGCAATGTAGAAGTATATCCTGCGTTCCCTGGCGGATCGAAAGGCTTACAGAACTTCTTTAATGATAACCTGCAATATCCCGAAACAGCCATGAATGATGGCGTTGATGGTAAAGTAGATATCATGTTTACAGTGGATGAGAACGGAAAGCTTAGTAATCCACAAGTGATGGGTGATAAGCTTGGGTATGGACTTGATGAAGAAGCGCTTCGTGTGATAACTAAGATGCCGGCCTGGACACCAGGTAAACTGAAGGGTAAAAATGTAAAAACGAAATTTACCTTACCGGTTGTTTTTCAATTGTATTGATTTATTTACAGGAGTTAAATAAAAAGGGAAGCCACGGCTTCCCTTTTTGTATGCATATAGATCTGCGTTTATGCGTTACCGATCTTTTTCTTCAGGTTTTCGTCAATGGCATCCAGGAATTCTTCGGTGTACAGGTAATGCTCACCGTGAGTAACTTTATTTCCATGAATACAAACGGCCAGGTCTTTGGTCATTTTGCCGCTTTCTACGGTGTCGATACAAACCTGTTCCAATGCCAGGCAGAAATCAATGAGGGGTTGATTATTGTCTAACTTGCCACGGAAGGCCAGGCCTCTTGTCCAGGCGAAAATAGATGCGATCGGGTTCGTAGATGTTGGTTTACCAGCCTGGTGATCCCTGTAATGGCGGGTTACGGTACCATGCGCCGCTTCGGCTTCCATGGTATTGCCATCGGGCGTTACCAATACGGAGGTCATCAATCCAAGGCTGCCAAATCCTTGTGCAACCGTATCACTTTGTACATCGCCGTCGTAATTTTTACAGGCCCAAACAAAGTTTCCGTTCCATTTTAATGCGCTGGCAACCATGTCATCGATGAGACGATGTTCGTAGGTAATGCCAGCAGCGGCAAATGATGCTTTAAATTCATTCTGATAAATGTCTTCAAAGATATCTTTGAAACGACCGTCATATTTTTTCAGGATGGTATTCTTGGTAGATAAATACAAAGGCCATTTTTTACTCAGGGCCATGTTGAAGCAGCTCCGGGCAAATCCCATGATGCTTTCATCGGTATTGTACATGCTCATGGCCACGCCATCTCCTTTAAAATTATATACTTCAAAAACCTGTGGTTCACCTCCATTTTCAGGTGTGAATGTCATGGTAAGTTTTCCTTTTCCCTTGATAACGGTATCGGTTGCACGATATTGATCACCAAATGCATGACGGCCAACGATGATCGGGGCGGTCCAGTTGGTTACCAGCCTGGGAACATTCTGCATCACGATGGGTTCGCGGAACACCGTACCATCGAGGATATTGCGAATGGTGCCGTTCGGGCTCTTCCACATTTGTTTCAGGTTGAATTCCTTTACCCTGGCTTCGTCGGGTGTAATGGTAGCACATTTGATACCCACGCCGCAGGCTTTGATGGCATTGGCCGCATCTATAGTTACCTGGTCGTTGGTTTCATCGCGGTATTCCATGCCAAGATCATAGTACTGGATGGGCACATCCAGGTATGGCAAGATCAGTTTGTCTTTAATAAATTTCCAGATGATCCTTGTCATCTCATCGCCATCGAGTTCTACAACGGGATTGGCTACTTTAATTTTACTCATGAGTCTTGTTTTAGAGATGCGAATTTACGATAAAGATGGAAACGGGATGCTGGATACTGGAAACTAGATACTGGAAACTAGATACTGGATACTAGATACTGGATACTAGATACTGGATGCTGGATACTATGATACTGGATGTTAGATGCTGGAGATTGAGTAAAGTGGCGGGATGAGGATAAAAGCATAAAGCAATGAGGTTTTTAGCTAGATTTTGATAAAGTGCTTTTATAGATTAGCTTTTAAAAGAACAAGGATGAGTTATAAAAAACTTGAAATATGGCAATTGGCGAGGATTATAGTATTAGAGATTCACCAGATGACCATGTTATTGCCCAAATTTGAACAATTTGAAGTGGCCCAGCAAATCAGGAGATCGTCTAAATCCGTAAAGAGTTGTATCGTTGAAGGATATGGCAGGAGAAAGTACAAACAAGAATTTATTAAATTCTTGATCTATGCCATTTCATCTAATGATGAAACAATTGATCACCTTGAAACTTTATTTGAAACCAAATCAATGACCGATCTATTACAGTATACTCACTTACACAATCAACTGAACACCCTTGGAAGAAAGATTAATCTTTTCCTCAAATCGGTTGAAGTACATCACAATGTTTTTACAAAACCGTGATCCCATCCAGTATCCAGTATCCAGTATCCAGCATCAAGCATCAAGTATCCTAGCACCCCCTCACAAATTCCTGATAATCTCATCCCCAAACTCACTCGTCTTCAGCAGGGTGGCTTCTTTCATCAGGTTATAGAAATCGATGGTAACGGTTTTGTTGCGGATCGTTTTGCCGACAGCGTTAGTGATGAGGTCGGCTGCATCTCGCCATCCCATGTATTCCAGCATCATCACGCCACTTAGGATCACAGATGAAGGGTTCATGGTATTGGTATTGGCAAACCTTGGAGCGGTGCCATGTGTGGCTTCGAAAACGGCGTGGCCGGTGAGGTAATTGATATTGGCGCCGGGAGCGATGCCAATGCCTCCTACCTGTGCTGCCAATGCATCACTGATATAATCACCGTTGAGGTTCAGTGTGGCAATCACGGAATAATCCTGTGGAGCCAATAAGGCCTGTTGTAAAAAGTTATCGGCAATGGCATCTTTGATGATCACTTTGCCGCCGATGGCACTGATCTTCATTTCTTCATTGGCCACTGCCTCGCCATCCTGTTTTTTGGTTTTTTCCCATTGCTGCCAGGTGTATACTTGTCCGCCGAATTCCCTTTCTGCCAGTTCATAACCCCAATTCTTAAACGCACCTTCGGTATATTTCATGATATTGCCCTTGTGAACGATGGTCACGGAAGGCAATTTGTGTTCAATAGCATGTTCAATCGCAGAACGTATAAGTCTTTCAGAGCCATCCTTGCTCACCGGTTTTACCCCAAGTGAAGTTGTTTCAGGGAAACGAAAAGCTTTAACTTTTAATTCATCTACCAGGAAATTAAGTAATTTTTTTGCTTCAGGTGTACCGGTCATGAATTCAATACCCGCATAAATGTCTTCGGTATTTTCGCGGAAGATGACCATATTCACTTTTTCGGGTTGCCACATGGGAGATGGGGTTCCTTCAAAATATTTAACCGGGCGTAGACAAACATACAGATCCAGCTCCTGTCGCAGTGCAACGTTCAGGCTGCGGATTCCGCCACCAACGGGGGTTGTAAGTGGGCCCTTTATCGAAAGCAGGTATTCTTTAAAAGCATTCATGGTGGCTTCGGGCATCCATTCACCGGTTTTGTTGAAAGCTTCTTCACCGGCCAGAACCTTCATCCACTCAATTTTCTTTGAGCCGCCGTATGCTTTTTGTATGGCTGCATCAAAAACGCGGACACTTGCTTTCCAGATATCCGGACCAATGCCATCGCCCTCAATGAAAGGAATGGTTGGAAAATCGGGAACCTGTAATTTCCCATCTGTACCCATGGTAATTTTTGAAGCCATTGTTATGTTTTTTGAAGTAAACCTGATCTTGTTTTGAAAAATGGTAAGATCAATACATGACCAACCATTTTTTGTGCTGCAAAAGTACGAAGCAACGGCTAAATTGTAAACATAATGTTGTTTCAAATATGAAAAGCCCCCTGTAAAAACAGGAGGCTTTGCTTTTGTGAAATGAAAATAAAATAATTAAAACCAGGTAATAATAAGTAAATGATTAGAAAGTTCTACGTACCCTGAACGAGCAGGTTACCGTGAAATTGGTGGTTGGCGGTTGTTGTTGTGTGACAAATGTGCCGGTAAAATTGCCTGCGATGAATTGGCCAACTGCACCGTATTCAGTAATGGTTGCTGATACAGATGTTAATGGTACAAGTGGTACCTGCAACGACTGGAAGCTGATAACCGGTTGCAGGCTGTTTAAAGCAATGCCGGTATTGCTGATCGAAATATTAACGGTATTATTATTGGTGGAACTAAAACCGCCAAGAATGAAGTTTGTATTTTGGCCATTGCCCGTCATGAAAACAGAATCGGATGGAGGCGTATAGGAATAGTTGACTCCATCAATAGTATAGTTGATGAATTCGCTTGT
>JAKQKY010000208.1 GCA_029560415.1 Bacteroidota bacterium
GATTCTTATACACTCGGCCACACTATCCACGGGGATGATATGTTTAGCACCATTATACAAAGCAGTGGCGATGGTGGACGTAGCCCGCAATACATCAATAATTACAACAATACTGCTGCTGACATCATACAAATTCAACAATGCAGGTGAAAGACAAGTGAACAGCTCGGGTTTCTTCATGCCGCAAAAATAAGTAAAACCGATAAGGTCTTGCGGTGCCGTATTGCCAGTTGACAGACCTTATTGGTTTATATTTTCGGTGCTATCTTTATCAGCGCTTCCAGCAATTCTTCTTTTCTGCGGCGGGCTACATCCAGCACCACATTATTGGTTAGTTGAACTTGTCCGCCATCGCCTTTAATATATTTTTTTACAAATACCAGGTTCACCAGCGATGCATTGTGTATCCTGAAAAAACCAGCACCTTCTAAAAGATCTTCAAAATCTTTTAAAGTTTTAGAGGCCAGTAATGGCTTCTGATCGGTAAAATATAAATGAGTGTAATTGCCCTCTGCTTCCAAATACAAAATAGAATCAACCGGCACCAGCTCTAAACCCTCATGTGTTGCGACTGCAATTTTTTGCGGTTTGATATTGGAGGGTTGCTGTAAATAGTTTAATAAAATATTCAACCGTTCGGTTGTGTTGTGCTGCAGTTTAACTTCGGTTATTCTTTTTACAACGGCTTTCAGTTCGTTTACATCTACAGGTTTTACCAGGTAATCAAATGCACCATAGCGGATGGCATTGATAGCATATTGATTGTATGCCGTGGTAAAAACAATGGCAAAATCTCTTTCTGTCAATTGCTCCAGCATCGTAAAGCCATTCATGTGTGGCATTTCAATATCTAAAAAAACAATACCCGGATGATGTTCCTTGATGGCAGCAATGCCTTCGATGCCATTGTTACAAAGGGCCACAATTTTTATTTCGGGACAGTGCGCCTGCAATTTTTTTTGCAATGCATCCCGGCTGTTTTTTTCATCATCAATCAAGATAGCTG
>JAKQKY010000245.1 GCA_029560415.1 Bacteroidota bacterium
ACCGTACAGCCGGTACCATTCTTTCCAATGAAATCACCAAGGTTTATCGCGCCGAGGGATTACCAGATAATACAATCCACTTCAACTTTACCGGAACGGCCGGACAAAGCTTTGGGGCTTTCAACACAAGGGGGATTACACTTGAACTGGAGGGCGATGCCAATGATTATTTCGGAAAAGGACTGAGCGGAGCCCGGCTGGTCATTTATCCGCCCAAAACAGCTACCTATACACCAGAAGATAACAGCATCATTGGTAATGTGGCTTTTTATGGAGCTACTTCGGGCGAAGCGTTTATCCGTGGCAAAGCCGGTGAACGTTTCTGTGTACGTAATTCAGGAGCCAGTGTAGTGGTCGAGTCGGTCGGTGACCATGGCTGTGAGTATATGACGGGTGGACGTGTACTGATCCTGGGACCAACCGGACGAAATTTCGCTGCAGGAATGAGTGGAGGTATTGCCTATATCTATGATGTCAATGGCTTGTTTGCCGGCAACTGCAATAAGGAAATGGTGGACCTGGATCCCTGCGATCTGAATGATAAAAATGAACTGTTTACCATGCTGCAAAAGCACCTCGAGTACACTGGAAGTACCGTGGCGAAATTCATACTGGAAGACCTGGATAACCAGTTACAACATTTCGTAAAAGTATTCCCGAAGGATTATAAAAAAGTACTACTGAGCAAATCAGCAACGGTAAATCAAAAAGCATAATTGCAAAGTTCGTGGCACGGGGATCCGACTACTAACTACTAACTACAAACTACTAACTAGTACCATGGGAAAACCAACAGGATTTAAAGAATTCAATCGCGAAACACCGGGCAAGCAACCGGTGGCGGAGCGTTTGAAACATTACAAGGAATTTGTTGAGAGGTATAGTGATGAAAAACTGAACCAGCAATCGGCCCGTTGCATGAATTGCGGGGTTCCTTTTTGTCACAACGGATGTCCGCTCGGCAATGTAATTCCCGAGTTCAATGATGCCGTGTACCGTAAGGAATGGAAGGAAGCGTATGAGATCCTGGTATCCACCAATAATTTCCCGGAATTCACCGGACGAATATGTCCTGCTCCCTGTGAAACGGCCTGTGTGCTGGGGATCAACCAACCCGCTATCACCATTGAGGAAATTGAAAAACACATTATTGAAATCGCTTTTGATAAAGGATTTGTAAAAGCCCGTAAACCCAATCTGCGTTCCGGTAAAAAGGTCGCGGTTATTGGTTCCGGTCCGGCCGGACTGGCCGCAGCCGCTCAATTGAATTATGCAGGGCATAGTGTAACGGTTTTTGAACGCGATGAACAACCGGGTGGTTTATTACGGTATGGTATTCCCGATTTCAAACTGGAGAAATGGGTGATTGACCGGAGAGTAAAAATCATGGAAGAAGAAGGGGTTACCTTCCGATGTCATGCGAATGTGGGTGTTAATGTCAGTATCAATGATGTGGTGCGTGAATTTAATGCAATTGTATTAGCTGGCGGAAGTACAGTTCCCCGCAACCTGAATGTACCGGGAAGAGAACTGAACGGAGTACATTTTGCAATGGATTTCCTGAAACAGAATAATAAACGGGTAGCCGGAAAAGACGTACTGGCACATGCGGATATTGAAAGCAATATTTTAAATGAAGAAGTGAAAGCAACTGGCAAAAATGTGGTCGTAATCGGTGGCGGTGATACTGGCAGTGATTGTGTGGGTACATCCAACCGGCATGGAGCAACATCCGTAACCCAGTTTGAACTTTTACCAAAGCCACCGGCCGACCGGAATGATTATATGCCCTGGCCCAGCTATCCGATGCTGTTAAAAACCACGACTTCCCATGAAGAAGGTGCCGACCGTAAATGGGCAGTGGCTACCAAAGAATTTATCGGGGATGAAAACGGAAAGCTGAAAGCCCTGAAGATTGTCGACCTCGAATGGAAGATCGTGGATGGTCGTCCGGCCAGTTTTGTGGAAGTAGCCGGCAGTGAAAGAGAAATTCCCTGCGAACTTGCATTACTGGCCATGGGATTTGTATATCCTCAGCAAGTAGGCTTATTAAACGAACTGGGCATTGAACTGGACGAAAGAGGCAATGTAAAAGCCACTGAAAAAGATTACCGGACCAATATTTCCAAAGTATTCACCGCCGGCGATATGCGCCGGGGCCAGAGCCTCGTAGTTTGGGCCATCAGTGAAGGCCGGGAAGCCGCCCGGAAAGTAGATCAATTCCTCAATAACAATACGGGATCAGTACTGGAAACAAAGGATGCATCGTTGATGTACCAGTTAGGATGAAGAAATGAGTAATGAGTAATCAGTAATGAGTAGCTGATCGTATATGCCTTAAAAAAGCGCCCTCCGAAATTCGGAGGGCGCTTTTCTTTAAAGACTCTTCCCGTTTACTCATTACTGATTACTCATTACTCATCCTATGTACCTGCTCGCGAAATAATTCATATTACAATTTTTAATAATTATCATTTTTAATGCTATTTACCTCATTTTTTCAACTTTTTCTAATAATTATTAACATATTGATTAAAACTAACACGCGTTAAGAGCTTTTATTTCTATTTTTAACCTGATAAGGCTAACATAGTAGATTATTTTAATGTTTAACTAAAAACCTAGCTCATGAGTAAAAGAAAAGCAAAACAAATCTTGCCATTTGTCGTTCTGGTTGCTGTTGCCATTTTTGCCATGTTTATTAAGCCCACGGCCGATTATGTGCCGGGCCCCAATGACCCCCAATACAGTTCGGCTGATATTGCCTGGGTACTTGTTTCCACAGCCCTCGTGTTTCTGATGACA
>JAKQKY010000247.1 GCA_029560415.1 Bacteroidota bacterium
AAGATAAACATTGCGGATATACGAAGACTTTAATTATATACTCTAATATTCGCTTATTTATATCTGTTAACGTGTACTACTGATAAAATCAGATTTTGAAATTTCGGTATAATGTAGATTCAGTATTATAGATTCCTGAACGATTTGATCTGAAGTTTTTCTTTTTTTGAAACACGGAGCCACGAAGGCACTGCGACACGAAGAAAACAAAAGAATATATTTTTAACTTAAATTAGTATAAGATGGTTTCGAATTCGTTTTCAGGGAACTGAAGTTGAAGCTACAGTAGTGCAAAAGCTTAATCAAGGAACCAACCCGAAAAAAGGATGTAATTTTTTTCGGGGCTCTTTTTTTGTTACTTTTTTGGAGAAGCAAAAAAGTAAAAGGGAAATGATAAAAAGAGTTACAAAGAAATAGAGATATTCTTGATTGAGCAATTGCACAACAAATTATCCATTATTCTTTTACAAATTTCTGCGAAACCTTATTCCCTTGTTCATCCTGCACTTTGAGCAGGTAAACTCCGTGGGCAAGTGGTTGTAATTGGTCCAGTTCCACCAGGTTTATACCAGCATTCAACGTTCTTTTTTCTTTGTAGATCAACTGGCCTGTACTGTTATAAATCAGGAAATTTGCAGAGCCACTAACGGGAAGGGTTATGTTTATTTTCATAACCTCTCTCACCGGGTTTGGTTTTATCGTAACCTGGAATGCATAACCACAGCGGTCAATAATTTGAATGGTATTGCTGTAAGTATGATTACCATTGCTGTCTTTCATATTCAGTCGGTAATATTGTAGTCCGCTGAAAGGCGGTTTAAACGTAAACTGGTATTCAGGAGCAACGGTGCCATCTACTTCCCCTGCCGTATAAAAACTAACCCCGTCTGCACTGTATTCAACGATATAAGTTGTCTGTGCTCTTTCATTTATGGCTTTCCAGTTAAGAATACTGTTGCAATTATCATCGGTCTTCCCGGTAAAGCTGGTCAATTGAAGAGGTATAACGGTTCCGTTTGTGATAACGCCTGTTTGATTAAGCACCCAATTGTTTGGATCAACAATAATACCTGTGGGAACTTTGTTGTATTTGAACCTGAATTGCTGGTTGTTGGTAGCCAGGTTTACCAGCACGGTAGTATCTCCCTGGGCTGATGTAATGGTAAACTGGAAATAGCCTTTAAAGAATGGGGTGATACCAGGCATGCTGGTATTTTCTCCAATGATAAGGGTAATGCTATCTGTTGGTTCCTTAATATAGGTAACATTAAATGTCGGGTATCCTTCACCGTAATACCATTGATTGAAGAAGTCGTTCAGGTTCCGGCCTGCCCTGGTTTCCACTACCAACTTGAAATCTTCCGCAGTAGCAACACTGTCTTTGTATTGCACCTGGTAATCCTGCAATGCCTGGAAAAAAACAGCGTCATCCTGCAATTCAAATCGAAGGGTATGTATGATGGCAGAACCTTTATTATAACTCAGCCTGCCGCTAAAAATGCGGCCTTCGTCAAATATAGAAGCATCCGGTACAAACACACTTCCGCCCGGCGAACCCATTACACTGTTATGAACATTCTGCATGTAGGTGGCCAGGTTGGTCGTGGGAAATAAATCCGGTCTTTTTTCAATGGCAAGGTATTCGCAGTAACTGGCAAATCCTTCATTGAGCCAGATATGGTTCCAGGTTGCGCAGGTCACATTATCGCCCCACCATTGGTGACCAAGTTCATGAGCGATGAGGGTAGAACCAAAACTGTTCATGGTACTCATGGTCTGGTGCTCCATCCCGCCACCGATTGAAGCCTGTGCATGTCCGTATTTTTCATTCGCGAATGGATAGAGCCCGAAGAGTTCACTGTATTTTTCAATGAACGCAGGTGTTTTATCAAGATTGGTCTTTACACTATTAAAATAATTTACATCATTGGCAATATAATGTTGCACGAGAATGGAATCAGGTGCCATGGCTAACGGTTTCGCATAGTTGAGATATTCCATGTAATTACCTACCGAAAAACTGGGCAGGTAATAATTCATCGGGTAACGGGTCTTCCATTGGTATTGAACTTTATTATTTGGCTTTGCCACAGTGTTTACCAGCAATCCATTCGATCCGGCCTTGTTGAAGTCGCTGGTCGTGATCCAGATATCAGCAGAATCTATCTTGTCACGTAAGATCTGTTTGGCCGGAAACCATTCCCTGGCCTGGTAACTTTCAGAAAGACTGGCGGAATAAGTAAGTCCGCTGCTGCCAACCGTGCCTGCAAATACAGCACCTGAAGAAGCAGTTCCTTTGTAAAAAACCAAAGCGCTAACCTGGCTGCCCGTTGGCAGGGCAGGAGATAGGGGTACAAAAATATGATCCGCACCGCGTTGAAAACTGCGTTTGATGCCATTGATATAAACTGAATCAACGGTCATGTTATTCCTGAACTCAGTGATAAAAGAATCGAGTGGTTGTAGCACCCTTGCTACCGTAAGGGCATTGCCTTCAATAAATCTTGAACCGGCTTCTACCGTAATATCCAGTTTCAGATATTTCACATCGTATTTATCCATCGATGCATACTGCTGGTAATTGATATCGTATAACCGGGATGCAAGATGGGCATGGTTGCATTTTTGGCGGCAGCCGGGATCTTCATCGGGTAACAATTGGGCATAGGTTATTGCACTACTAAGCAGGAGCGCCAGGAATAGCAGGTTTTTCTTCATATGATTAAAAAATATTCGTAAAGATAAGGCTCCCACTCATTCGGCAATCCGTTGTGGAAGGCAAATCGGGTTAGAAATAATATATTTACGAAAAAAAGACATGCTTACGATCAATTCGGCACGCCTGCAACAGCATTTTGAAGCCATGAGTCTCATCGGCAAGATCGGCGAAACCGGTACTTGCCGGCCCACGCTTACCGCCCTGGAAAAAGAAGCTTTTACTCTAGCCGCGTCATGGATGCAGGAAGCCGGCATGAATACACATATCGATCATTTTGGCAATCTTATAGGCAGGCTGACTGGAGCAAATCCTGATCTGCCGGTTTTAATGATGGGATCTCACCTCGATTCTCAGCCATATGGTGGCAGGTTCGATGGGGTGGCCGGTGTGTTATGTGCCATCGAAGTGGTAAAAACAATGTCAGAAAATAATATCAAACCAGCAAGAACCATTGATGTGATCTCCTTTGCGGATGAAGAAGGCTGGCGTTTTAATAAGGGACTTTTTGGATCCAGGGGGATACTTGGCAAGCTGGAAGAAGGTGAATTGCAAAGAACGGATAAAGATGGTATCAGCCGGGAACAAGCGTTGAAGGATTTTGGATGTGATCCAAACCGGTTCGCAGAATCTGAATATAAACCTGGCAGTATCGGCAGTTTCCTGGAGCTGCACATAGAACAGGGGCCTGTGCTCGACCTGGCGCATAAGCCCATTGGCGTGGTTTCGGGCATATCCGGACCATTATGGCTAACGGTGAAGCTTAGTGGCATGGCGGGACATGCCGGATCGGTACCCATGCCCATTCGTAAAGATGCGCTTGTTGGCGCTGCAGAGATCATCATTGCTTTAAGAGAAATTGCTACCCAGGTTCCCGGCGCCCCAACAGTAGGCACAGTAGGAACGATAAATGTATTCCCGGCCAGCAGGAATATCATCCCAGAAGAAGTGGCTTTTACGGTTGATTTGCGGGATATAGACCTGGACAGGCGTAACCGCTATGAAAAGCAATTGCGGGAACGCATAGACGCCATTACCCAAAAGCATGGATTGACCTACAGCATTTCAGAAGATACCAATAGTGCCCCAAGATACTGTGCCGACTGGATCAAAGAGATCATTCATAACCAATGCAAAGCATTAGAGCTGGATGCACCAGAATTGATGAGCGGCCCCTTCCATGATGCCATGGCACTTTCCTATGCATGCGATTACGGGATGATATTTGTACGATGCAAGGATGGCATCAGCCACAATCCTTTGGAATATTCATCTTATGAAGATCTCTCATTAGGAGCAGAAGTGATGTATAAGACGGTGCTGGAAATGCTGAAGAAGTAGCAGGGGAAATTAGAAATAAGGAATAAGAAATATAAAATAAGAAAGTGGAAGGCAAATATTCAATATTCAACAACCAATATTCAATATTTAACTCCCAAAACTCTGTGCAAAACTCCTTTCTCTCTGTGGTTAAGAATTTAGAACTACCTACAAGGAACTATTAACAAGGAACGAGAGAGAATAAGAAATAAGGAAGTTGAAAAACAAATATTCAATATTCAACAATCAATATTCAATATTTAACTCCCAAAACTTTGTGCAAAACTCCTTTAACTCTGTGGTTAAGAATTTCGAACTACCAACAAGGAATTATCAACAAGGAACTGAGCTCTTCACCTTTTACATTCAGTATTCTACATTTTAGATTTTACATTCCTTTGCCTCTGTGGATATTGAATTTCGAACTTCCAACAAGGAATTATCAACAAGGAACTGAGCTCTCCACCGTTTACATTTAGTATTCTACATTTTAGATTTTACATTCCTTTCCCTCTGTGGTTAGGAATGTAGAACTACCAACAAGGAATTATTAACAAGGAACTGAACTCTCCACCGTTTACATTTAGTATTCTACATTTTACATTTTGCATTCCTTTTCTTCTATTAATGTTGGATAATTACAGGCAAGGTGACATTTGAATCCTTATTGATAATTTTAAGCAGATACACACCATTTGCATAAAAGTTTGCATCAATATTTAATTGTCCGGAAGCAGCAACTGTCCTGTAAACATTCGCTCCATAAGCATTGAAAAGGGTGATCACATCTCCCTTCGACAAGTTCTTTACCAGCAGGTTATTGTTAACAGGGTTATTGTTCACATACGCATGACCAGGAAGATTATTAGAAGTTTTAACCACACGGGAAAATTGCTGCCTGCCACCATTTTCATTCATCCTCACCCGGTAATAATTAATTCCCATATTGGGATCATTATGCATCAGCGTATAGGCCTTACTGGTAGTTGAATATCCGGCTGCCGGAATGTCGCCGATAGAATTAAATGAGATTCCGTTTAAAGAATGTTCGAGTGTGAACGAAGCTGTTTCAGATTCTGATAAAGTGTACCAGGATATTTTATTCCTGTTTTGCAGGTTCGTTACCTGTATATTCCCAAAACTCACCGGTGCGGTTGAAGATATGGTAAAGCTGGCAGTATAATTTACCGGGTTGTTATTGTTATTATCAAATTTAGTAGTTACGCAACCAGCTCCTCCATCCTCGCCGGTATAGGAATAATACATTTCTAAAGTATAGCTACCAGGAGTAAATGTGGTGAGATCAATATCCGCTGCGATACCGGACCCGGGATTCTGCCATTTCTGATCTCCTGCTGTACAACATCCTCCTCCCGCAACTAATGGAAATGATCCGAAGAATGCGCCACAGGCTGGTGCAAAGCAATCAGCGTAAAATCCAAGATCAATGGCAGTATAGATGGGCGATACTGGTCTTACACCTATAGGATATACCGTAAAATTCAACCTGGCCGAACAAACATTATCACCAGGTCCTTTAAAGGTTTTTACTTCCGACCCTGTAATTTTTAGATTGGCTGAGTTTTGTTCAAACACACCAAGATCTGTTCCCTGGAAAGTTAATGTGCCAATGTCTTGTCCGAGCCCAGGTGCCGTATTGTTATAAAACGCACTGCTTCCGTTCGACTTAATATAAACCGCCGATGCATATAAACCGAACTGTGCATATCCTGAAAGGGAAACGAAGATGCATATAAAAAGGAAAAGTATTTTTTTAATCATGTGCAATTGTATTTATAGGATGGGTTGCAACGATAAAAATAAACTTATTCGTGCAAATATTGCCCCCAAGGTTAATTAGGAATTACAAACATGAAACGACGTAGCGGAAAATCAGGTTTAAGAGTTAGAATGAATTTTAACAAAAACATCTATTTCTTTAACCCATTAATAGTCTACAAAATTGGTAGGCTAATAAAATACTTTTATTTTCGCAGCTTTCCTGGTTACAGATTCGCTTAAACCAAAATATTCAAATAGATGAAATTAAACCTCCTTGCATTCGCCATTCCGTTCTTTTTAATGTTCATGGCACTTGAATATTGGTGGGGTAAACGTAAACGCAAAAAGGTATACCAGGTAAGTGAAACGATCGCAAACATCAATGTGGGTATTGCAGAAAGGCTGTCTGACATTCTTACAACAGGAGCATTCTATTTCTTCTTTACGTGGATACATGAAAATTTTGCCATTTTTCAAATTAAAGCTTCCATCTTGAATTGGGCGTTGTTATTCCTGCTCACCGACCTGGTATGGTACTGGTATCACCGGTTTGGACATGAGGTAAATCTCTTCTGGAGTGTTCATGTGGTGCATCATCAAAGTGATGATTTTAATTATTCGGTTTCGGCACGTATCACCGTTCTGCAGGCCATCGCCAGGGGACTCTTCTGGTCGGTATTACCGTTAGTAGGTTTCCCGCCACATATGGTTACGATTCTATTGATGATCCATGGCACCTATCCTTTTTTTACGCATACACAACTGGTAGGAAAACTGGGTTGGATCGAATATATTCTTGTAACGCCCTCCCATCACCGGGTACATCACAGCAGCAATGAAGAATACCTTGACAAAAATTATGGCGATGTGCTCATCATCTGGGATAAGATCTTTGGTACGTTTGCAAAAGAAGAAGCTGTTCCCAAATATGGACTTACAGAACCTTTAAAAGGATATAGTTTTCTTTGGCAGCATTTTCACTTTATTTTAGAAATGATAATTGCTTTTAAAAGGGCCAAAGGATTTACACAAAAATGTAAAATACTATTTGGCAAACCAGATAATATCGATCCACGGATAAGAACCTACCTCGAAAAAAAGCTGGCCAGTAAAAATAAACAGTATGCGGCTTCCGATGCATTGCTAGACATCATTAAAATTCAAACCGTGTTTACGCTGGTTATTTTGTTTTTCACGATCCTGTTTTCTGATCAATTAACAATGACGCTTCTTTGCATCCTGTCTCTTTTCATTGTATTAAGTGTGATCGCAACCGGCGCCATGCTCGAACAAAGAAGGTGGATATTTCACCTCGATTATGCGAGGCTGGTGCTGATTTCTTTGTTTTCGTACATCATTTATCCTCATCAATATGTTGCTATAATCATCGTCATTATACTTGCATTCATATTGGTATTTTATAAATCTTTGAACAATCAATACCATAATATCATTTACCGGCTCCGGTAACGACTGATTGTAAAGGCTTTGCAAATATATTTTCCGGATTAAAAGTGTATAAACTATGCAGCTATCATCGATTACATTCAGGTGATTAGCAGTAACTTTGCCGCTTGCCTTGAAAGGGGCTGCCGGGTAGACATATGGTAAAAAACACTACTTTATTTTCTTTTATTTTTATGCTGACTTTGATGGTGCAGCAGGCAAATGCCCAATGCACGGCGATCATCAATACATTTCCATACAACGAAGGATTTGAAAATGCCGACGATGGCAAATGGACTTCCTTTCCTGCTAACAGTTGGGCTTGTGGTTTACCTGCTACCACCAAGCAAGTGATTCAATCGGCAGGCAGCGGCGTAAAATGCTGGATCGTTGGAGGCTTAAGTGCCAGCTCGTATGCAAGTGGTAATTCCGAATTGCGCAGCCCTTGTTTTAATTTTACCACACTTACCAATCCTGAAATATCATTCAAAGTTTTCTGGGAAACAGAAAGAAGATTCGACGGGGCCACTTTTCAATATTCACTGGATAACGGCAATAACTTTACTACGTTAGGAACAGTAAATTCACCCGCCAATTGCCAGGGCACTAACTGGTACACCTATACGCCAATTAATTTCCTTGGAGGAGAACCCGGCTGGTCGGGCAATATACAAACCGGTGGAGGAGGCGGAAACAACTGCCTGTACGGATTGGGAAGCGGCACCTGGGTTACGGCCAAACATAATATGGCCATGTTGGCAGGGCAGTCAAATGTTATATTCAGGTTTTATTTTGGGGCCGGAACGCAGTGTAATGATTTTGATGGATTTGCTGTAGATGATATTTACATCGCTGAAGCACCGCCTCCAAACGTTGCAAATTTTAGTTATACCTGCGGGCTAAATGGAGCAGTTCAATTTACCAACCTTTCTTCAGCTTGTAGCGTGCAATGGGATTTTGGAGAACCTGCATCAGGTGCGAACAATAGTTCAACCCTGGACAACCCGGCTCATACATATCTTACGCTTGGCCAATCATATGTGGTTACCATGACAGCTAATTTTCCTGCCGGCCCGGTCATTAAAACGGCTACCATTTACACGGTCAATGCAACGCCGCAGATCAATGCAAGCAGCGCCTGTTTTGGGGATAATAACTGGGCCTTGTCTGCAGCTACACCCACAGGCGGGCCATCAAGTATATATACCTATAGTTGGAATACAAACCCGGTTCAAACATCGCAATCAGTAAGCAACCTGCCGGATATTGCCGGCCAATACCTGGTTACCGTTTCTTCACCGGGTGCCTGTAGCTCCACTTTTGCTTTTTCTTTCAACGATCCGCTGCCACTGAATGTAGCTGTAGTAACGTCAGCGGCTAAGTGCGGAAATAACAATGGTTCGATCAGTTCAACAGTAACAGGCGGCACCGTTCCATACCAATACCTGTGGAACACCAGTCCCGTGCAGCTAACTTCTTCCATTATCAACCTGGCACCTGGCATGTATGATCTGACGGTAACCGATGACAATGGTTGTAGTAAACAGGTACCGGGCATCGAGATCAAGGCTGAAGTGAACATCGTAAATGCTTCTTTGGGTCCTGATATTACCATTTGTCCCGGGCAATCCCTGGTATTAAATCCAGGCTCATTTGCCAGTTACAAATGGCAGGATAATTCAACCAATCCTACTTACACGGTAACCCAAACCGGCGATTATTCGGTACAGGTAGTAGATGCGGATGGCTGTACTGGTTCCGGTTCTGTGAAGATAACGGTCGATTGCAAGGATATTTATTTCCCTTCTGCATTCACTCCCAATGGAGATGCCAGTAATCCCGGCTTTGGCGCTATTGGTGATATTGCATCACTTCAGCAATACAGCCTCGATGTTTATAATCGTTACGGACAAAAAGTGTTCAGCAGTACCGATCCCAATAAAAAATGGGATGGCCGTTACAAGGGTGTTCCTTCCGACATGCAGACATTTATTTGGATTGCAACCTACACGCAACGTAGCCGGGTAAAACAAGCCAGGAAAGGTACGATCACCCTGATCAGATAGGCCTGTCATAATTTAGTAAAATATTCATTTCAACTTCTTTCACGAATTTTTAAGGGTTTGGTATTATGCTATATTATTTTTTTTATTATACATTTACGCACACAAAATAAAAAGTATGAAAAAAATAATTTTACTATTGGCTTTTGCATTACCTGCTATTCTTTTTGCTCAAAGGCAATCAACCGGGAATCTCACCATATTCTCGGAAGACGGCGACAAATTCTACCTCATCTTAAATGGTGAAAAACAAAACGATGTACCGCAAACCAATATCCGGATCGAAGAGCTTCCGCAGCCTTATTACAGCGCCAGGATATTATTTGCAGATTCTACCATGGCTCCGTTATCAAAGAACAGCCTGATGATCACCGATGCTGATGGTACCATGATGGATGTAACGTATAAGATCCGCAAGGATAAAAGCAAAAAAGCGAAATTGAATTATTTTTCTGCCATCCCGGTGCAACAGGAATACATGCCACCTGCCGGCATGTATGTCCGTAGGTTTGGCCAGGCTGCTCCATCGTCTCAAACCATTACTACTACCACTACGGGAACAATTGGTGCAACCATCAATGCGCCAGGAATCAATATGAATATTTCGATCAACGATCCTGTAGAATCGCATACCACCACCACAACCACCACCACCAGTAGCAGCAGTCATTCGTCTTCCCAGGGCAATCATTCAAATAATGCCGGCAATTGCAATGGCTGGCCAATGAAAGCAGGTGATTTCACTGCAGCAAAGAAAACAGTTTCTGAAACAGCTTTTGAAGAATCAAAATTGTCAACTGCAAAGAGCATCGCCGCATCAAATTGTTTGAGCACCGACCAGGTTGTAGCACTTTGTGAAGTCTTTAGTTTTGAAGAATCCAAATTAACTTTTGCCAAGTATGCATACAAGTATACCACCGACCCGAAGAATTACTTTAAAGTAAACAACGTTTTCTCTTTTGATAGCAACAAGGATGAACTGAATAAATTCATCAGTGGCGATTAAATAAAATTTGTATCTCCAACGCCCTGGTCCTCACAGACCGGGGCTTTTTTATCTATATTAAAGCATATAAGATTTATGCCTTTTTAAACAGCCATTAACGTGAATTATTTGGGGGTATTTCCTTCCCGGCCTGCACAGCATCATGCATTATATTTGCAGTGTGAAAAATATCTTCGAATGAACAAGTGGTTTTTAATTGTTTTTCTATTTCTGCCAACCTACCTTTTCGCCCAGGAGCAAGCAATGGGCAACCTGACCATTTTTTCGGAAGATGGGGATCGTTTTTTTGTGTACCTGGATGGGAAAAAACAGAATGATGTGGCCCAGTCAACACTGCGCATCCGGGAACTCAGCCAGTTGTCATACCTTGTTAAGATCGAGTTTGAAAACAACCGCTATACGGCCATCTCAAAACCAAATGTATTTATTTCCGACGGTGATGATAATATGATGGAAGTTTCTTATAAGATCAGCCGTCGTTCAGGACTACCGAAGTTGAAGTTCTATTCGATGAATACCATAAAAAAAGATTTTATTCCTCCGGTCAATAATGCATTGAATACGCAAACTGAAAACAACAGCGAAGAGACGGCTAAAGGAAATCTCAGCATCTTTTCTGAAGGTTCCGACAATTTCTTTCTTTACTTAAACGGGGTACAGCAAAATACCGTTGCTCAATCAAAGATCCGCATTGAAGGATTATCCGATCTGTTTTACCAGGTTAAATTGGTTTTTGCTGATAATAAGATCAAGGCCATTACAAAAACCAATGTAAGTGTTTCTGATGGCGATGATAACATGATGGACGCTACCTATAAAGTGAGCCGTCATGTAAATACCGCAAAGCTTCGGTTTTATGCCATGAACAATGTTTCTAAAAAGTTCATTCCTTCACCCGGTATGAATGTTTACCAGTACAATCCTGGTGGCCAGCCAAATATGGTTGCGGCCGGTTCAGCTGTCCCGAAAACGACCACTGCAACCATTTCGGTTATTGAAAAGCCGGGGCCTGTCAAAAAAGATTCGGTGATCAATAAACCTGTTGTAGTAAAACCTGGCGACAGGAAAGACGTTGTTGCTAAAAAAGATACGCCTGTTAAGAAATCCGACAAAACAGATAAGAAAAACCTGGCAGTGCAACCTAAGCCAGCGCAAAAGACAGTCAATCAACCTATCCCGGCTGTTTCAAAAGAAGTAACAGAAAACAATGCAGAACCTGCAGAATGGGTTTGCCAGAATGAATGGCCCATGTGGAAAGCGGATTATGCTACGGCAAAAAAGAATATTTCAGAAGCCAAAGATGATAAATTAAAAATGGCGGCTGCCAAAGCATTGGCCACTGCTAATTGCCTCTCCTGCGAACAGGTGATAGAGATCACCAGCCTTTTGTCGTTGGAAGAATCGAAATTAACCTTCGCCAAGTTTGCTTACAATCATACCATCGATATCAAGAATTATGGGAAAGTTGCCAGGGTATTGGCTTCCAACAAAAGCAAAGAGGAGCTCAACCGGTTCATGAAGAATAAATAAGTGTTTCATTTTTGCGTCATTGCGAGGAACGAAGCAATCTTTCGCAATGATGAGTTTGATCCAGATGTTTTTTAACAGTAGAACACGTTAAGGATATTTTATCTTCAAGCGCTTAAAAAAATCCTTTTCATTCATTTCTTTTACTTGTCCGGGTGCCAGGTCTTCCAACAAAACATTTTCAATCGAAAGCCTTATCAGGCGTTTGCAACGGTGACGTATAGCTGCAACCATCTTTCTTACCTGGTGATATTTACCTTCGGTTAAAGTGATCAGCATCCAGCTATGTTGCCCAAATGGAATGTCGGCGCCGATATGAGGATACAATTTTCCCGGATCCTGCACCATTACTACTTCACAGGCCGGTGTGGTATAATAGTCCCCGTTTTTAATGCGTATGGTAACACCTGTTCGCAACCTGTTTATTTTTTCTTCGTCAAGTAAATTATTTACCTGCACCAGGTATGTTCTCTTATGTGGATTGACATCTGAAAATAATAACCGGGTTACTTTTTTATTCGTACTGAGTAATAACAGTCCTTCAGAATGATTATCCAGCCGGCCGATGGCATGCGTGCCCTCCGGGAACCGAAACTCAAGATCGCCCAATAAACCCACTTCGTGTGTGCTCACAAATTGAGAAACCATGTTAACAGGCTTGTTTAATATAAAATAATGATGGGCTTCAGTGTGCATGCTCAGAGAATTGTATAATCTATTGCGTCTTCATTTATTTAGAATAGCTATCAATTTCCATTGATAAGAGTGAACGAAATTAGGTTAAACACGTAGTTTGAAAAAATGCGCCACTGACATGCCAGTTTTTACTATGTGCATATTCCGGTGCAAAACAGGTGCGAAACGAAAGGACTAAAAATTAGGAAACAGGCCTTAGTGTATTGTACATTTATAAAACAATAGAGCGGCAGGAATTTGAAAGAAATCCCGCCAATCACAAAAGCATCAGGTAAGTGAAAATTGCAACATGGGTAACTGTGGGCAAGGAAACAGACCTGGTGCTTTTTTTCATCCAGCATCCAGCATCCAGCATCCAGTATCCAGTATCCAGTATCCAGCATCAACATCCCGTATCCCGTATCCTGTATCCAGCCTCCCGCCTCCACAATTCAACAGTTTTACCTATCTTGATATTCATAAAAAATAATCATGAAACGTATTGCATTTATTTTGCTCCTTTGGAGCCAGGGGATTCTTGCCCAGCAAAAAGATATTGTTACACCTGGTTCTAACCTGGTGATCGAAGGCATTCCCGATATTCCCGTTTCCATCAAAAATGATGTTCAGCGCTATACAGAGTCCCGTGGAGCTTCTTTTTCAAGTTGGCATCCAACCAAAAAGCAGATGATCATTTCTACCCGTTTTGCTAATGTGCCGCAATTGCATGTAGTACAAATGCCCATGGGCGATCGTAAACAGGTAACATTTTATGAAGATGCCATTACCAA
>JAKQKY010000249.1 GCA_029560415.1 Bacteroidota bacterium
GCCCATGCCGATATTGAAAAACAAACCGACGCTGCGTTCGACAGGGTAACGGTGTACCGTACCCTACAAACATTCGTTGAAAAAGGAATCATTCACCAGATACCTACAACCGATAACTCTGTATTATATGCATTGTGTAAAGCCCGTTGTGAAGCTGGCCATCACCACGATGAGCATGTTCATTTTATTTGCAACCTATGCGGAAAAACAACCTGCCTCGATGATGTAACTGTTCCTGAAGTAAAGCTACCAAAGGGTTTCAAGCCACAGCAATCGGCTATGGTAGTTACGGGAGTATGTAGTGAATGCAAATAAATGGAGCGTTATTATTAATTAGTAATTAAAAATTATTAATTAATAATATTTGGAGTCTTCGATATCCAACATCTTGTATCTCGTATCTTGTATCCCGTATCCAGCATCCAGCATCTAGCTTCCAGCCCCCATCTCCCCACTCACAAAATCCATCAACACTTTAATCTTTGCAGGAGAAAAGTCAAAGGTTAGTCCGGCTGTTTTAAATAATTCAGGTAGTGTGCGGGTGCCGCCTAAACTTAGTGCATTACAGTAATGGTTAATCGCTTGTGCCGGGTTTTGTTTGTATTGCATCCACATGCCGATGGCGCCTAATTGAGCAATGCCATATTCGATATAGTAAAATGGCACTTCAAACAAATGTAACTGGCGCTGCCAGGCATTGCCGCGGTATTGTTCAAGGCCTTCGTAGCTGATAACATCATCCTGGAATTCTTTCAATATACTTACCCAGCTTGCAGTTCTTTCAGCATGAGTGTGGCTTGGGTTTTCATACACCCAATGTTGAAAGCGATCGATGATGGCGATCCAGGGGAAAATGCTGATCACGCGTTCCAGTTGATGTGCCTTTGCTCTTTCCAGGTCTTCGGCATTGTCGAAAAAAGATTCCCAATGATCCATGCTGAAAAGTTCCATGGCCATGCTGGCCACTTCTGCAATTTCCATCGGGTATTCTTTAAATCCACTCAGCTCCAGGTGATGTGCCAGGAATGAATGAACAGCATGCCCGCCTTCATGCACCATCGTAGTTACATCATGCATCTGGCCAGCTGCATTCATAAAGATAAAAGGAGCGCCACTTTCTGCCAGCGGGCAATTATATCCACCCGGTGCTTTGCCTTTGCGGCTTTCAAGATCAAAATGACCCAATGAACGCATTTTCTGGAGGCATTCGCCAAAGAACGGACTCATGGTTTTAAAACAGCTGATTGTTTTTTCCAGCAATTCATCTCCTGTTTTAAAAGGATGCAATGGCTTCTGCCCGGCTGGTTCAGCTTCCAGGTCCCATGGACGTAGTGTATCTACTCCAAGGGCTTCTTTCTTCTTCCGGTAAATTTCATTCACCAGCGGGAGTACGTGCAGTTTAACTGCTTCGTGAAACTGGTAACAATCTTCTTTTGTATAATCGAATCGGCCCAGTTCTTTAAAACGATAATCGCGGTAATCAGCAAATCCTGCATTGGCCGCTTCGCGGTTGCGCAGGCTGATGAGCTTGTCAAACAATTCATCCAGTTTATCCTTATCCTGTAACCTTCTTTGCTGGATCTTATGATACACTTCTTCCCGTATGGAGCGATCGGGATTCTCCAGGAATTTACCAGCCTGCTGCAGCGTGTATTCTTCACCGTTAACCGTGATAAGCATGGCGCCGGTAATTTGTCCGAACTGTTGCTGCAATACCGCCATTTCAGCTTGTAGCGGAATATTTTCTTCGCGGTATAGCTCGATGCTCTTGCGGATACTCCTGAGGTAGGTGAAATATTTTTCCTTATCAAGTTCATTGATCAAGGCTGAATTCACCAGCTTCTTATTCAACGAATCGGAGTAAGGCTGGATCTTTGGTTGAATGTGTAAACAGAAAAAATTAAAGGATTCTTCCAGTTCTTTATTCTCGGTATCACAGGTCATCCTGATCTGCCGCCAGCAGGCATTTTCACTGATCGCCGCTTCCAGTTCACTCTGGTCCTGCAGCCAGCGTTCGAGGTTTTCTTTTGTAGAAATATCCCGGTCGAGCAGGTCTTTAAAAAAAGGTTCTGCAGATTCCCAATCGGTCAGTTGAAAATCGGCGGGAATAAAATGACGGGCTGTTTTTTGGATGTCGGCGGTATACATGTAGCTACGGGATGAGGTGTGGAGGTTGGAAGGAGAAAAAATGTTGCGGATGAAAATTCAGGTTGATTTTTCATCCGCAGCATCGGGGAAGATTAAGCCATCTTCCTGGGCGAGTTGATCTTTTTAGGTGGTGCATTTTTAACAGCAGCTGTTTTAGGAGCTGAGGTTTTTGATGCCGTAGTGGTTTTCTTTTCAACCGCATGATCTGCTGCTGCATCTTCTGCAGGCGTTTCAGATAATTTGATCTCGATATTATTCTTTGTGAGAATATCAAACCACTTGATCATTTTTTTCATATCGCTGCCATATACCCTTTCAAAATCCATATCTGGATATACTTTTTCAAAATAAGCCCTGATGGCTTTTGCATCAGCTCCCGATTCAGGCATTTTCTCTTTGCTGGCTTTCATGGCTTCAAAAACATCTACCAGGTTCACATTATCTGTCTGGGTATATATTTCAATGCTTTCCAGGTGAGAAAAACTATGTAAACGATTGCTCACAAATTTTGTGCTCTTGTCTTCCAGGGAGCGAACGATGCCACCATCTGCCTTAGAAGAAATCAGTTCAAACAAACCGCCCATTCCGGTCACAGATACAAGTTTATTATAATCCATACTGTAAAATTTTAGGCGTGCAAGATATTGTAAAATGGCAAATTATTAGTGAGGCTGCCCCCAAAGTTTGGATATTGAGCGAAAGTTTAGCAAAAACGCCAGTTTTTTAAAAAAACGGCGTCTAATAACTGAAGAAAAAAAAGTTATATGATGAGAAATGCGTTTTTGTTGATCTGTATGGTACTGTTTGGATCAGCAGGATTTAGTCAAACGGGTGAAATTAAAGCCCTTGTTCAGGATAAAGGAAACAATGCCCCGGTTTCGGGAGCCACGATCCGGTTGTCGTTACAGGCCGACAGCAGCCTGGTAAAAACTGTTGTTTCCGATAGCCTCGGCCGGTTTACGCTTGATGCGTTGAGCCCCGATAGTTTTATTGTAACAGTCAGCAGCATTGGATACCAGGAATATGTGTCTTTTATTACGATCAATCAAAACCAACGCGACCTGGGCATAATTACCCTCGACAAACAGGGTAAGGATCTTTCAGTAGTAACGGTTGTATCAAGAACGCCGCCGGTGATTCAAAAAGGCGATACATCGCAATTCAGCGCCAGCCAATATAAAGTGAATCCTGATGCCACCACGGAAGACCTCATTAAAAAAATGCCAGGCATCACAGTAGATAAGGATGGTACGGTAACGGCCCAGGGCGAACAAGTAAAAAAAGTGACCATTGATGGCAAAGACTTTTTTGGGGATGATGCCTCGGCTGCCTTAAAAAATCTTCCCTCTGAAGTGGTAGATAAAATACAGGTATTTGACCGGCTGAGCGACCAGGCACAGCTAACCGGCTTCGATGATGGCAATTCAGTGAAAGCGCTGAATATTGTTACGAAAACACAGGTTAAGAATGGCCAGTTTGGCCGGGCTTATGCAGGCTATGGTACCGATAACCGGTATAGCGCCGGTGGTAATATGAGTTTTTTCAAGGGAGATATGCGATTCTCCGTTGTAGCAAATTTCAACAACATCAACCAGCAGAATTTCGGATCACAGGATCTGTTAGGCCTAACCGGTAGTGCCAGCAATAACCGCGGTGGTGGTGGCCGTGGCGGTGGCGGACGAGGTGGTGGTGGCGGCGATAATTTTACGGTTGGACAGGCAAGTGGCATCAGCAAAACAAATGCTTTGGGCTTCAACTACAGTGATAAATGGGGTAAAAAGGTTAATGTGACCGGCAGTTATTTTTTCAACAACAGCATCAATGACAATGCCTCGGTGGTGAATACTGAAACCTTTGGTTTTAGAAAGCAGTTCTCTGCACAATCTGGCAACAGCCATACGATCAATAACAATCATCGCATCAACCTTCGGTTGGAATATAAGATCGATTCAAACAATTCATTGTTCATTATACCCAGCATTAACCTGCAGAACAATAATTCCACTTCATTTAATGATTTACAAACCAACAATGCTTCGGGTGATTCTGTAAATAGTTCATTGGCCAATTCAAGCGCCGACAGGAAAGGTTACAATATCCGCAACAACATTATGTTTCGCCATTCCTTTCCGAAAAAGGGAAGAACAATTTCACTTGGTTTCAATACCGCTTTTACGAAAAACGACGGCGAATCGATTATTGATGCACGTTACCGGTATTACGACAGCCTGGGCATTTTCAGCCGGGATTCGCTGCAAAACCAGTTTTCAGATAATACCAGCGATGGAAATACCTTTGGAGGTAGTATCGCTTACACGGAGCCGATAGGCAAAAAAAGTCAGTTGCAAATTGAGTATAATCCTTCGATACAAAAGAACAAGGCCGATCAGCAGACCTTTTTATATGACGGTGCCAAGTACTCGCAGTTTGATACCTCGCTGTCAAACAAGTTCGACAATACCATCAGCACCAACAATGCAGGCATCAGTTACCGCCTGTCGCCAAGCAAAGATGAGCAGCTATCCATTGGCGTTAATTACCAGCATTCAACACTCGAAAGTCAACGCGTATTTCCCAACACCGTGAATGTGAAACAATCTTTTTCTAATTTCCTGCCCAATGCCATGTGGCGTAAAAAATTATCTGCCAGCAGCAATATCCGCGTATTCTACAGGGCTTCCACCAATTTCCCATCCATCAATCAATTGCAGGATGTGGTGAACCTGGGCAACCCTTTACGGGTAAGCAGCGGTAACCCGGCGCTGAAGCAATCCTATACTCAATTTGTTGCAGGGCGGTACAGTTATACCAATTCAAAAACAGGTAGAAGTTTCTTTGCCAACGTGTTTTTTCAATCAGCCAGCGATTATATTTCTAATGCAATCTTCATAGCGCAAAATGATTCGACTATTCAACAGGGCATCATTTTAAACAAAGGTTCGCAGCTAACCAAACCAGTGAACCTGGATGGATACCGCAACCTGCGTACGTTTCTTACTTATAGTATGCCCATCAAGGCCATCAAAACAAATATCAACCTCAATGCCGGTTTCGGTTATTCGAAGTTGCCAGGGTTGGTAAATTACCTGCCTACCAATACTGATAATTTCACTTACAATGGAGGCATCGTTTTGGCGAGCAATATCAATGAGTTCGTGGATTTCAATATTTCCTACAGCGCCAATTTCAATGATGCCCGTACAACCGGCGGAACGGTCTCAACCAGTAATTATGTAAACCAGGCACTAGGCGCTACATTGAATTTATTGAACCGTAAAGGCTGGTTCATCCAGAACGACATATCCAATCAATCATACAGCGGGTTATCCGGTGGACTTGACCAGCAATACACTTTATGGAATGCGGCCATTGGAAAAAAACTGGGTATTAAAAAGGCAGCTGAACTCAGGTTATCGGTATTCGATTTGTTGAAACAAAACCAAAGCATCAGCCGTACGGTAACCGGTACAGAGATCACCGATTCGCAGAGCCAGGTATTGCAGCAGTATTTCATGCTCACGTTTACCTATAACCTCAAAAATTTTGGTAAGGCAAAAGCGCCTTCCAGAACTGGTGGCACTGACAATAACAGGCCAATGGGCATGGGCCATAATCCCGGCTTTTGATTAACTTTAAAATGTATATCATAAACATTTTAATTGGATCAACAGGAAATCATTGCCAGGTTAAAGAAAGGGGATCAGGGGGTCTTTAGCGAGATCGTTGAGCGATGCCAGGAAATGGTATTCAACACTGCACTAAGCATCCTGCGGCAGGATGAGGATGCTGAAGATATTACCCAGGAAGTATTTGTAACGCTTTATGAAAGACTGGATGATTTCCGGGAAGAGTCGCAGCTCAGCACCTGGCTTTACAGGATAACAATTCATAAGGCGCTTGACCTGGACAAGAAGAAGAAAAGAGCCCGCAATGGTGGGTTGCTCAAAAGGATCTTTATGATCGGGGAACAGGATGAGCCGGTACATTTTAATCACCCGGGCATTTTATTAGACAAGAAGGAAAATGCCGCCGCTCTTTTTAAAGCATTGGACCGGTTACCCGAAAAGCAACGCATTGTGTTCATGTTGCAGAAAATGGAAGGGTTGGGAAACAAAGACATTGCAGAGATTATGAAAACCAGTTTAACAGCGGTGGAATCGCTGCAGTTAAGGGCTAAGAAAAAGCTGAAAGAAATTTTAAGAAATACATACGATAATATTGATCACTTATAATAATGGCAAGCTATGACTCAAAAAGATGACTGGGTAAATGAAGTGATGAAAAGTTTTGATGATGCAAAGAGAGCTTCACCAAAACCTTTCCTGCTCACCAGGATACAAGCCAGGATGAAACAGTCTGCCGAAGCGGATAATATATGGACACAGACTGCTTCTTTTTTAAGCCGGCCTGGTATTGCATTCACGGCAGTGTTGATGGTGGTTTTGCTGAATGCTGTGATCATTTTCGGAAATGCAAAAAAATCACGATATACTGAAAGCGGTTCGCAGGAAACCAAAGATGAATTTGCTGTGAATGTAATATCAATTTATGAAGTAGAAAACCAGTAGACAATATGAACGAACATCCAAAAAGCAAGACCTTACTGATCATTATCGGCATTCTGCTTGTAGCCAATATCGTTATGCTGGCCTTTTTTTTGCTGGACAATCCGGAACATAATAAAGCAGACCGAACAGATAAAAAAACGTACATATCGAATTATTTAAAAAAAGATGTTGGCTTTTCAGATAAACAATTGGTACAATACGATACGATCAGTAACCGGCAAAGGGCCGAAATGAAATTACAGTTTGAAGAGATCAGGAAAAAAAAGGAACAGATATTCAGGCAAATGGTGCCGATGAATTTTTCAGATTCGGCTATTGAACTGGCAGCCGCTGCAATCACGAATGAACAAAAGATCTTTGAACGGAAGATGCTGCAACATCTCAGGGAAATACGCAACCTGTGTGATACTGACCAAATAGCCCGCTTTGACAGTGGTTTTTATAAAATTATCGGTAAAAGAAGCGAAAAGCGTAGCAAGAATTAAGAATTTTTCCCTTATTTTGACAACAATTAAACATATGTAACATGAAAAAACAATTTTTCTTATTCATTGCAGCCAGCTTGTTCAGCATCAGCAGCCTGATGGCACAGGAAGGAAGGCAGAAACTTACGCCTGAACAAAAGACCAAGGCTACCATGGAAAAGCTGGAAGTATTTAAATTGGATGCGGCAGCAAAAGCTAAAACAGAGTCTATTTTCAAAGAATTCTATACTTCTGTTCAAAAATCGATGGAAGATATGCGTGCATCGGGCAATATGGACCGTGAGGCAGCCAAAGAAAAACGTTATGAACTGGTAAACCTGAGAAACGGCCAGTTAAAGAAAGTGTTCACACACGAACAAATGAGGATCTGGGTAGATGAGATTGAGCCAACCCTGATGCCTAAAAAGCCAGAAACAGCACCCGTGCCAAATAAATAATTTTTTTTAAGAGATACCGATCCTGTTGTGCACAACAACAGGATTTTTTTTGCCCTGTATACTGCATTGTTAAAAAACTTTTATATAAATGGCTATGGAAATCAGCTAAGTTTTTATTACTTTTCTATTTACGAAACGAAATCTATCTGAATAAACGACTTGTTATGAACAATGCAATCAGCTGGTTTGAAATTCCTGCTCTCAACATGGATCGTGCCCAGCAATTTTATGAAAGTATTTTAGGCGTAAAGCTTATTCCCATGGACATGCCAAATATCAAAATGCGTCTATTCCCCATTGATGACATGATCAATGGCGTAGGTGGTGCAATAGTAGACAGTGGGGGTTTTCACAAACCATCAGGTACCGAAGGTGTGCTTATTTACCTGAATGGCAACCCTGATGTGCAGCAGGTACTTGATAGGGTTGGGCCGGCTGGTGGTACCATTTTGGTTCCAAAAACAGAAATTTCTCCCGAGTATGGATTTATGGCGGTGATCATTGATACAGAAGGCAACAGGATCGGTTTTCATTCGGCACCGAATGCCTGATGGTCATTACATTGATTTAAATGATCTGCAGATTTTGTGATAGAATGAAATGATATTTTCGAAAACCCTTTTAAGCGACCCATGCAATCAACAGCAACTAACGTAAAAGCCTACCTGGCAGAACTTCCCCAGGACAGGAAAGATACTATTAATAAGCTTCGAAAGGAAATTAAGAAGCATTTACCCAAAGGCTTCAAGGAAACCATCGGGTATGGTATGATCGGGTATGTGGTGCCGCACAGCTTGTATCCAAAGGGATACCATTGCGATCCGAAACTTCCGCTGCCATACATGAGCATCGCATCGCAGAAAAATTTCATCGCGGTATATCATATGGGTGTTTATGCCGATAAAAAACTGTTCGATTGGTTTACCGGTGCCTACGCAAAAGAAGTGCCCGGGAAACTTGACATGGGTAAGAGCTGTATCCGTTTCAAAAAACCGGAATCAATCCCATTCAAATTGATCGGAGAACTGGCGGGAAAATTGACCGTTGAGGAATGGGTAAACCTGTACGAAAGTCATTTTAAAAAATAATCGTGAAAAAATTAATCCCCTTTGCGATCTGCCTGGTAACCTGTGCTGCATTCATGGTTGCACAACCCGACAGAAAAAAAACATTCCGTCAACTCCATGCCCTGGAAGGCACCTGGTTGATGAAAACCAAAACCGGTGCTGTTGGGGAGCGATGGAAAATTACAGATAGCCTGCAGCTTCAAAGCCTTGGTTTCAGGATAAACGGGAAAGACACCGTTACCACCGAAAGTGTTTCCTTACAATGGAAGGATGCAGAGATCCACTATACGTCAACGGTATTAAATCAAAACAACCAGGAGCCGATCGTTTTTAAAATGACCTCGGCCGATAAGAAAGTTTACATCTTTGAAAATCCTGAACATGATTTCCCGAAAAGGATCGTGTACCGTATCATCTCAGCCGATTCTCTCCACGCCTATATTGATGCGGGCAAAAAAGATCCTGTTAAAAGACTTGACTTCTTCTATAAAAAGGTTAAAGATCAGAAGTTATGATGCAAGCATTATGCATTTGAAATTTCTTTTAATACATTTTCAATTCTTTCTGCCAGCGCTTCATATGGCGTATATCCCTTTGCCAGCAGGTAAAATTTAGATTCTCCTATCTGCATCAAAACAGCGGGGAAGCCCGTTACCTGCAATTGCTTGCACAAGGCAAAATCATAATATGCTTTTTCCTTGTATTCGTCACTGTGTAGTTTCTCAAAAAATATTTCGGGCTGAATGGAATACTTTTCCAGCAGGTGACGGTATGCTTCATCGTCGCAAAGATCACGGCCTTCGGAATGCAGGGCCTGCTGGAGGTCGGCGGCAAATTCAACCTGGCGCTGCGGATAATATTCCCTGAAAATACAAAGGGCAATGGCGGGCTTCTCAGATGATGGATACCAATCGCTAAGGTCGGGGTTATTGATATGCCACAGGTAATCGGATCCGAATACAATACCGGTATGTTCTTCAACTACTTTATAGGCTTTCTGAATATAGCCGGCTGTTTGTGCGATATGCGTGGGTTTTTCGGGAAGGATCATGCCACCACTCAACACTTCAATTTCTAACCGGTCGTGATATGTTTCCTGTACCTGTTTCATAACAGGGCTGAATCCATAACACCATCCGCAATAGGCATCGTAACAATAAATCAGGACTGGTTTTTCCATGAAGCAAAATTGGCGCTTTTTAATGATTTTATGCAATCTTCCTATATTGACTAAGCAGGCAACTGTTTTTTATATGGCAAAACCATTTTACCGTTTGATAAACAAGATTTCCCTTTTGCAAATTCATTTGCCCGTTTGGGTTAGTAAGCCAAATCTTTATATCTTAACCACTGGTATCTTTTAAATGCTGCATGAGAATACGCATCCTCCTTATATTATTGATTGGCTTGTTACCATTGCTGTTAAAAGCGCAGTTCATTTTCCAGAATATCCGCTGGCAGGATGGATTAAGCGCAAAGGAAGTACGTTGCCTGTATAAAGATGTGGATGGCTTTCTTTGGATCGGCACAAGCAATGGACTTAACCGCTTCGATGGTGCCGTAATCAAACAATTTAAGAACGGCGCCAACCTCAATAACCTGTATATAAACAGCATTTATCCTTTTGAAGGCAAAGACAGTCTCCTGATCGGCACCAAACAAGGCGTGAGGGTTTTTAATAAACGTTCCGGCGTTTTCAAAACCGACAACCGTTTCTCTGCCCTTGAGAATGAGATCATTTCCACGATCAAACCCGATGACCAAAACAGGCTTTGGATCGCTACCTCTAACAGGATATTTGTATTTGCCAAAAGTAAACTATGGCCGGTAGCGGCACTGATGCCCGAAGCAAAAGTAATTGCTGAACAAGGTTTCTCAATTGCCGCTTTTGCCTGGGATCCTGTACGCAAAGGATTTTGGGTCGGAGGCAACACCCCTTACTTTATAGATTGTCACCAGGATAAAGTATATCACAAAGAAAATAATCCACAGCATTTCGCCATGCTCGACAGTGCAGGCGTTTATTCCATAGCGTTAGATAGTAAAAACAATATGTGGTTCAGTTGTAACCTCAGGGCTTCGCTGAACTACTGGAATACGCATACCAATACGGTAGAAACATATATTGAACTGGACGGAAAAAAAATCTCCAGCGGAGCTCCAAACAGGATATTCATTGATCACCAGGACCGGGTGTGGATTTCAACCTGGTTATATGCAGCTTTCATCAAAGAGCCAGGCAAGCCTATAAAAAAAATTCCATTCAACCAGAACCAGATCTATTCTATCGGGTATGGATTTTTCAGGGATGCCATTGAAGATTCTGAGGGAAATGTATGGCTTGGCACCATCAATGGTGTGAGTAAAAGCCAGGCCCATGACCCTTTCCAGGCCATTTACCAACTGCCCAGTTTCGATTTTTTCCTGGAAACCGGATTTGCCCAGGCTAATTATATCGGCATATATAAAGATGTGATCATGGCCTGTAAGGAAGAAGGAATCGTGGCCTATAACATGACGGATCGGAATTATAAACGATATGTGGTTACTAACGGCACCGATTACATGCGTAATAAATTCGAAATGGCGGCACGGGCAGGAGAAACCTGGTGGTTTGCCGGGGCCGATGGAGTATATTACCTTGAACCAAAGGCTGAAAAACTCACGGCCTTCACACAAGTGAAGGAACATGCCTATGCCAAACAAGCCAATATTATTTTTACAGATCAAAAAGGAAATGTCTGGTTCCAGGTTGTGCACGATGCATTATACCGTTATAACCCTGTAACCAGGAATTGCACCCGGTTTGATGGGAAGGACAGTCTTTACGGACTGTTCGACATGAAACCTTGCCAGAGTTTCCTGAAACAGCGAAATGGCAACCTGTTGTTTGCAATGGGCGGATCTGGTTTGTTGAAGTTCGATCTGTCGTCGGAAAAATTCTCAAAGGTCGACCTGGGGAAAACAAACCAGCTTTTTATAAACAGTATGGAAGAAGACGGGAAGGGATTTATCTGGGCTGCTGTAAGTGGCAAAGGAATTTATAAATTAGATAAGAATGGAAAATGCCTTGATAGTATAAATACCAGCAACGGCCTGTTGTACGATAATATCGGCAGCATGGTTGTAGATGGAAGGGGCGCCATTTGGGCAGTGTGCCGGGAAGGGCTCATGTACTTTTACCCGGGAACCAAGGCCGTGACAAAAGTAGAAATAGACCTTGGTCAAACCCTGCAGGATTACTGGAATAATATCACGCTTGATAACGGCAAAGTATATGCGACCATGCTCGATCATGTTGTAGTGATCGATCCCTTCCGGTTTTCCGACATCAAGGTTAAATCGTCGCCCCATATTACTTCTATTAAAGTGTTTGGAAAAGAGATAAACGACAATGGAAGTACCCGCCTCGAGTTGTCGCCCAATGAAGATTATATCACTTTCCAGTTTGCTTCATTAAATCACCGCGAAATTCCTTCACTGCAATACAGCTATCAATTGAAAGGTGTAGATAAAGAATGGATCAACGCCGGCAGGTTGTTATCTGCTTCTTACAATAACCTTAAACCCGGCGATTATGTATTCAATGTCAGGAGTACAGATGAACATGGCAATTGGATGAATAGCAGCACCAGCATACAGCTCCATGTAAAACCTTATTGGTGGCAAAAATGGTGGTTCATCACGATAGCATCACTGCTTGCTATACTGGTTTTAATGGCTGTTTATAAAAATTACAAAAGGCATAAGCAGAAAAAAAACATTGACAAGACCATTGAATATTTTGCAAACTCGGTATATGGCGAAAATTCCGTCAACGAAATTTGCTGGGATATTGCCAGGAACTGCATCTCGCAACTCGACTTTGAAGATTGCGTAGTATACCTTGTAAATGAAGATGGAGAAAAGCTGGTGCAAAAAGCTGCTTATGGACCTAAGAATCCGAAAGGACATGAGATCATCGATCCGATCGAGATCAGCAAGGGACAAGGCATTGTAGGAACGGTATGGATGACAGGGAAGCCAGCACTGATCCAAGATACCAGTAAAGACAGTCGTTATATTGTTGATGACGAACAACGATTCTCTGAAATATCTGTACCCATTTTTCACGATGGAAAAGTGATCGGCATCATCGATTCGGAACATGCCGAAAAGAATTTCTTTAAAGAAAGTCATTTAAAAGCGCTGACTACTATTGCATCAATCAGCGCCAATAAGATTGCAGAAGCCAAGGCCGAAGCGCTAGCAAAACAAAACGAAATAAAATTACTCGAGATCAATAAAATGCTTGCAGAAAGTCAATTGATGGCGCTGCGGGCACAGATGAATCCGCATTTTGTATTCAATTGTTTGAACAGTATACAGGAATGTATTGTAACAGAAAAATATGGGGAAGCGAGTAAATACCTGAATAAATTCTCTAAGTTGTTCAGGACGGTTTTGAATAATTCAGGAAAGAAACTGGTTTCAATTGAAGAAGAAAAAGAAGTGCTTGAATTATACCTGGAACTTGAACAGATGAGGTTTGAACGCAGTTTCGAATGTGAAATGATCGTGGATGAGGACCTGGAAACCGACGAGATCCTGTTGCCTTCGATGCTCCTGCAACCTTATGTAGAAAATGCCCTCTGGCATGGCCTGATGCACAAGCAGGGCGATCGTAAAATGAAGATCGAATTCAGGCGGGTATCAGAAGATATTTTCCGATGCATTATTGATGACAATGGCATCGGTCGGAAACAATCCTTCGCTTTGAAAGAACAACAAAGCAAGGCAAAAAGGCATGAATCGAAAGGATTGAAAATCTCCAAAGACAGGTTAACCCTTTTAGAAAGACAGGGCTATCATGCCGGCATCGAGATCATCGACAAAACAGATGAAGCCGGAAATGCACTAGGCACTACCGTTATCATTGAACTATCTACCTTTTTAAAAAATATTTAAACGAGCATTATGATACGAGCATTGATCATCGACGACGAATTAAAAGCCAGGAATATCCTGGATCATTATGTAAAAAATTTCATCCCGGAAATCACTGAAGTAAGGCAGGCAGATTCCGTTGATGCGGCGCTGGAGATGCTTACAATGTTCAAACCCAATATTGTTTTCCTGGATGTGGAAATGCCGCACAAAAATGGTTTCGATTTTCTGTTGGCCATCCAGGATCCAGCCTTTGATGTAATATTCACCACCGCTTATAACCAGTATGCCATCCAGGCAATACGATTCAGTGCATTGGATTATTTACTGAAGCCGGTAGACCCTGATGAGCTAAAAGCTGCAGTGGTAAGGCATATGGAAAAGAAAGAATCCGCGGCGGAGAAAAAAGAATTGTTTAACAACCTGGTGCAGAATATTGAAAAAAAAGATGTGAAGGATTTTCGCATTGCCGTTCCATCGAACGAAGGTGTTTTCTTTTTTACGATAGAAGAGATCCTCAGGCTGGAGGCCGACCGCAGCTATACGCACATTCATTTAGTGAATAAGCGTCCTTTTATTGCCAGCAAAACACTTAAACATTTCGAGGAAATGCTCGATGAATTTAAATTTATCCGAACGCATAAATCCCACCTGGTTAATCCACGCCACATAACCCGCGTAAGCAATGATCATGAATTTGTTTTACTCACCGATGGTTCCAAAGTTGAAGTCTCCAGGCGAAAAAAAGAGGAAGTATTGCAACAACTCAATCTCCGATAAGGATTTTACCCTTGGTTAACAGGGCATTGGTATATGCAGGAATCATTAAAATGATTTCCCTGTAAACCTGTGCAGTAATCGCCTGTTTTTACCTTTGGTTGGTTGTTTGCAACCGCAGGCCAACTTGTTTTCCCTGCTGCCGCGTTTAGTTTATTCCTTTGTGACATCATGTTTACAGGATCATTTTATTCATATTTCTTCGTCGGCCTGGTTCTACTGGCACTTGTAGTTTTATTTTACCTGCGCCGGAATAAACAAAGCCTATTCACCCGGTTGCTTAGGAAAAAAGCTTTGGCCGAAGCCGAAGCCGTTATCCTGGGCATCCAGCTTACTGGTTTATACATCAAAGAAATTCCGCAAGCTATATTCCAGATACAAGTTACACCGGAAAGGGGAAAGAATTTTGTGGTTGAGATCAAAGGGGCATTGCCTGTTTCGGATTTTCCAAAAGTTCAGGCAGGGGAAAAGATCAGGGTGCGGTACAATCCGTACAGGCGAAAGGAAATGTATATTGTAAAGAAGCTTCAGTCATCTCAAAAACCAGCCGGGAATCCTTTGGTTCAACAACAATAACCGCTGGCATATCGGATCACCTGTATGTATTTCCCTTCAATTTACTTTGTATTACAATAATAGTTGATCAAATAAAAAAGAAACGAAATGAAAACCAAGCATGAAAGAATTCTTGGGGCTTTGAATAAAACAGAGATGTCGTCATTGCTGAAAGAAGTAAAAGAAACCCTTGCAATTGGTGCTGATCACGAGATGAAAATATTCAGCTCAGCTGAGTTATGGAATATACAACGCAGGAGAAGGATATTATTCGACAGAAGGAGTCGTTTATAATCACACATTTAACGATTTAACAAGTATACTTTGGGGGTTACTATTTTCGATGTTGATTAAAGGGGTTGCTTTACAGCAGCCCCTTTTTTTGCCCTGGAAACCGGATAAATGTTCAGCTCTACCGTTTGTTAATTGAATTAAATTGACATAGCACTTTCGTCTTTTCTTTGAATATAGAAATGAGTCATGAAATCATACATGTTTAACATACTAAAGTTTATTATTGCTACTGCTTTAATGCTGTATATCGGACAGAAAGTAAACCAGTCGGGCCAGGAATTTTCACCGGCAATGGATGATGATGATTTTTTCACTCTTTCAACTCCCGCTGCCATTCATTTCCTGAACAAGGAGCCTAAAAAGAAAATGGATTGCATTCGAAATATTAAAAAAATGACTGGGAGAACAGTTATTGAAATACCCGCATTACAATTGTCCGGGGTTTCCGGAAACCTTTAGATCGGGCGGGGATCGGGCAAAACGGGCAACAGCATTGTAAAGAACCGTGTGACAGGCTGAATGTTTTGCAAAGGTTTATCTGGTTTATAAAAAAGAAGGAAGCTTCCCCAATAGGAAGCTTCATTCTTTTATTATAGCTATGTAAATTTCGCCCGTTTATTTACGGGTGAACTTAATTTCCATCGTTTTAAATTCTTTGCCATCGGGAGCTGGGGCAAACATTTCCATCTGGTGTGTTTTATCATCTATCACCTTAAAAGTTTCTCTCACTATCATTTCTTTTCCATCTCCCATTCCTGGGTCTACGCATTTTCCTGAAAGGTTCATGGTTTTAGTTGCGTCATCCCAGGTACCTTCGAGGACCATGATACCAGTTCCCATATTGTCGATCCATGTGCTGATGAATTTCTTTTTGGCATTGTCATAAGCCAATGTGCCGGTTCCTTCAAAAGGCATACCCATCATGTTTCCAGTGTTGGTCATCAGTTGGTAACGGCCTCCCATGATCATTTTATTTACGCTTGTTGCCTTACTCATTTGAGCAGGGGCGCCTGGCGCCATCCACATACTTACTTCGCCATCCCATTTGCCATCCCAGGATGCCATCAATTTATGCATATCGCCGGGCGTGCTATATGCTTGCCAGTTTTTCATCATGGTAGCAGAATC
>JAKQKY010000276.1 GCA_029560415.1 Bacteroidota bacterium
CACAAATCCTCTTTCAGGGTTATATTGAAAAGGCGTTTCATCCATCGGTATCATACCCTGCCACATGTAGCTGCTATCCGTTCCTGGCATTACAAAATCACCTTGTCCTTTCCATTTGGCCGGGAATTCACCCTGGGTACGGATGGCGATATCTCCGTTCTTACAAGCAAAAACGCAGTTTTGTCCGGGTGTATGCAGGTTAGTCACTGCTGCAGCATAATCTGCATAGTTCTTTGCATGATTGAGCATATTAAAAATGAGCAGCTCGTTGCTACGGCGATGGGCCGTCCAGGTTACTGCATAACTTTTATCGCTCGTATTTCTTTTTCCATTGAAGGAACGATCATACATAACGGGACCGAATACAGTATAAGCAACAGTATCGATCATATCGGGCTTGCCGGCGATCTTGATTTTTTCGTAGCGGAAGGTTGTTTTCTCCCATTGGTTGTTGAACCAATATTCCTGGCGGCTTTCATCTTTAAAAGTGATCTCGTAATAATCACGCACATCCCTGCCACCATTGGTGAAGCCAAAGGCGCAACTGTCGTTGAAGCCGATGATCACGCCGGGTGCGCCGGGGAAGCTGGCTCCATAGGCATTGAATCCTGGAGTTGATATCTGTATCTCAAACCAAAGGGAAGGGAGATTCAATCCAAGATGAGGATCATTGCAAAGTATAGGAGCGCCGCTTTGTGTTTTTGATCCGCTCACAGCCCAGTTGTTGCTGCCATTATCCCTATCTGGTTTAGATCCTTCACCCGCGGTAGCGGTATCTTTTTTGAAATACAATGAATCCACCGAAGCTGGAATTACCGGGATCACTTTAGGCGCTGAAAATACGGTGCCTTTTGGAATGATCGGATCGAGAGAATCCTGGATCGGTGGGAAGAGTTTTTTAAAATCATCTGGACTGAAGAACGCCTGTGCATTGGTCAATTCAAAATCATTTTCATGGGCAGCCAGGTCGTATGACATGTATTTAAGAAAGAGTGCTGTTTTCAGATTACTCCATTTCTCAGGTTTATAACCGAGTAATTTATATTCAATGGGCAATTTACTTTCAGGAAGATTTTCAATATAAGCGTTTACTCCTGCGGTATAGGCATCACATTCCCGTTTGATGGTCTCATTGGCTTCCATTTCCATCAGCGAATTTTCTGCGGCATATACCATACCGAGGCGACGAAACTCACGGTCATGATTAAGAGCAATATCACCTACCACTTCACTCGCTCTACCTGCGGCAGACAATACCTGAAGTTCCATCTGCCATAACCTGAACTTCGCATGCAGGTATCCCTGTACAAAATAAGCATCGTTCTCCTGCTCCGCAAATACATGTGGTACCAGTCTTTCATCGAGATACACATTTACTTTTCCTGTAAGGGCAGGAAATTTTAGATCAGCTCCAAAGTTCTCATTGGCAGGCTCGGCGTTCTGCCAGATGCCTTCCTGGGGCGCCAGTAATTTGCCCAGGGGCGCCGCGAGAACCATTTTAGTATGTAGCACCAGGCAAAGCCCGATGGTGATGGCAGCCGATAAAATAAAAAGGAATATTCTCATGATTGGGGATATGAACTGTAAATTAAATTAAAAATCAGGAAAGCGCCTGAGTGAATTTAGTTGTTTGAAAAAAACTGGGTCAATCATGACCGGTTAATTAATTTTGGGTATGGATGAAATGTTAAGCGAACATACCCGGAATATCCTGGGACTTCAGTTGCCCACCGATCCACGTTGGGTAAACCTCGCAGAAATACAGTTGGAAGAAATTTTAACTGATCATGCTTATTGTGAACAAAAAGCGGCCACCACCTGTATCTCTTTGATTCAAAAAAATCCTGAAAAAACGTTGATGGTAGAAGAGTTGAGCCCGATCGTTACCGAAGAATGGGGTCATTTCAGGATGGTGCTGGCCGAACTGAAAAAGAGAAAACTACAACTCGGCAGGCAACGGAAAGACGTATACGTAAATAAATTACTCGAGTTTCAGAAAAAAGGCGGTAGTCCCGATGAGCGTTTTTTAGACCAGATGCTTACCATGGCATTGATCGAAGCCCGGAGCTGTGAGCGATTTAAAAGATTAAGTGAAGGACTTGATGATGCCTATATGCGACGATTTTACAGAAAGTTCATGGAAAGCGAAGCCGGGCATTATACATTATTCATAACCCTCGCCGAACACTATCTTCCGAAAAAAGGGGTCCGCAAAAGATGGGCCGAGTGGCTGAAATATGAAAAGGAGTTGATGAATAGCCAGGAAGTGCGGGGTGATAGGATACATTGATGGTGGTTGAGAACTCGGGAGATGTCAACTCTTGAGATGTCAACTCGGGAGATGTCAACTCCCGAGATGTCAACCCAGGAGATGTCAACCCAGGATATGTCAATCCCCCCCTTTTCTTGTGAATAAAATCAATTTTGCCTGTGCCTTTCCACATTTTTTAATAAACTATTGTAACAATCTTTATACCCATTTTAAAGATTGATTATAATGGGAATTCCGAAAAAATACAAAGCCCCTTTTATTGAAAATGAATACTACCATGTCTACAATAGAAGTAACAACAAGGAACTATTGTTCCTGGATGATGAAGACAGGAACAATTTTTTAAGCCAATTTAATTATTACTGCTCTGCATTTGTAGATACTACTTCATGGAATCTACTGGACAATCATTTTCATTTTTATATCCAGGTAAAAAACATTAGCACAATAACATCATACCTTAAAAGCAGGCCTAGTAAAGATCTATGCACAACAGAACGAAAATTTCTGGATCAAAAAATTGGCGAACATACTCTCATTGACAATGCATTTAAGCGATTGTTTATTTCTTACTCCAGTTACTTCAATAAGACACATAATAGAAAAGGCAACCTATTTCATAGGCCTTTTAAACATGTAATGACCGAAAATGAAATTCAATTAATCAATACAATTCTTTACATCAATGCAAATGCTTTAAAACATAAACTTGTAAGTAGAATTGAAGACCACAAATGGTCATCTTATCATAATATTATTATGGAAAATCAGTTGGATCCCCAATATATTGATTTGCTAAAAAAATTTGGAGGCAAATCAAATTTTATCAAAATGATTCATGAACAGATAGATTCATTTTTACTTTGCGTAGATTTCCCCAATGAAGAGTGATGGTGGTTGAGAACTCGGGAGATGTCAACCCAGGAGATGTCAACTCAGGAGATGTCAACCCGGGAGATGTCAACTCCCCCGAAATACCTAGCCTCTTCATCCAAATCAAGATAGTCGTGCTCCATTTGCAACTTTTTCACTTTCTCCAAATGAGCCTGCAAAAATTTCTTATGTTGTTGCGAAGTTGGGTTAAATGCCTTGTGATCCCTGGCCGCATTGATCACCGCAATTTCTTTCATCAATTTTTGTGAAGACTCGTCAATAGCAGCCTGGATGAATTTTTCCCAAACATAATTAGTGGCGGCATAATTCGGATGCACCATGTCTTCGGCAAAAAACCGGTAGTCCCGCAGGTCGTCAATGATGAGTTCATAAGCAGGGAAATACTGGGCTGCATTATATTTCTCTATAAGCTGATGTACCGCATGAATCAACGTGGCTTTGCTGAAGTTGTTCTCAATAAATCCATCCCGTAAATGACGCACAGGACTTATGGTAAATATGACCTTGATCCCCGGATTAAACTCAAACAATTCTTTCAGACTATCCCCCAGCACTTTTACAACTTCCTCAACACTCAATAACTTTTTGGTAAATTTATCTGTAGGTACTTTATGGCAATTAGCCACTACCCTGCCTCCTTCCATCTCGTACACAAAGGCCGAACCCAGGGTAAGCAATATCCAATCGGCAGATTTCAAAAACCCGTGCGCTTTAGCCTGTGAATCATTTATTCCTTCCAATACAACCTCCCGGTCGATATTCGAAAAACGGGTATGATGATCCCAGCTTCCCCATAATTCATTGTACCAAAACAGGTCTTCGGGTTTATATGTTTTGTGATGGATATAGGAACGCACTGAATCCGCAATACTCACCGGGTTGAACAATATGCCATTGGGATTGTCAAGCACATTGAATTTATGTTTAGACAGCTTCGCCCCGATCTGTTCGGTAAAACAGGAACCTGCCAGCAACAATTTATGTTGATGATTGATCTTACTGATGAATGGTTTCGGAAAAAATTCTGCATGAAAATCCATAACGATAATTTATACAAATATCTCAGCTGCCAGCCGGCTGCAATGTAGTAGCTGCTCCGAAACTAACGGCAAGCGATACCCTAAAGTTTTAAAATGATGTAACATGAACTCTGTATCCATATTACCCACCAGGTCGTTCCCGGCCATCGGGCAACCACCGATGCCTTTCATCGCCGAATCGAAACGCCTGCATCCTGCCTGTAATGCTGCATCCAGTTTTTCTTTCCGGTCTGAGGGTGAAGAATGCAGGTGAACTCCGATTTCAGTATCGGGTAAAGCCTTTATAACGTGACCGGTTATACGAGAAACCTGTTCGGGTGTAGCCAGGCCAACCGTATCTGCCAGTGAAATAATGCCGATATCAAGTGCTGCCAGTTTATCGGCCCACTCAAATACAATGTCTTCATTCCATGGATCGCCATAAGGATTGCCGAAACCCAT
>JAKQKY010000298.1 GCA_029560415.1 Bacteroidota bacterium
GCATACGGCGGCGTATATAGGTAAGCGTTATCTCCACTACCCTTTTTCCCTGTGGTTATAAAATTTTTCATAGGGATGGCAGCTTCTTCGGGGTCAAAACCATTAACCGTTGTTGGATCACCTAGAGAATTTCCAGAAGCGAGGGAAAGTTCATACTTGTTTTCCATCCAATTAAATGCCCATGCTCCTGCCCCGAAATAGTTCCCGATATCCTGCCAAACCCATCCATCGGGCACAGGTTGGTAAGTAAACCCATTTGAAGAAACCTGGATGCTGGAATGCAATGTGCTGATGTTCTTCTTTTTTAAAACTGCTGTGATGCGGGCATATATTGAATTGGCCTGGGTTGTTGTCCACCTTTTACTCCCCAGGGTTGGATCACCGGAGCCTTCAAATATCAATTGCGTATAAGCTTCCCTGGAATGAATTTTTACAGGGGTGGTATAACGAAAAGCCTGGCCCATTAATTCAAAGGCCGCAGCGCTGGTAACCACTTTAAGGCAACTGGCGGGCGCCATACCAATGCCACTATTCTTTTCATATACTACTTTACCTGATTTGTTTTCTACCACGTACATACCAAGTAAACTATGGGAAAACTGTTCATCAGCCTGTAATTTTTCCATGGCAGTGCCCAATTGTTTGCCAATGTCCTGTGAAAAAGAAAAAACGGGCAACATCAAACCGATGATTATATAAAATGTTTTCATGTTTGGTTTTAACTTGCAGAACCAATATTCCCCTCGGGGGTTCTTGGTTCAATATTAAAAATAAGTATTTAAACAGGAATATGACAAACACAAGCATTATAACCATCGGAGATGAATTGTTGATCGGGCAGGTGATCGACACGAATAGTGCCTGGATGGCACAGGAACTGAACAAGGCTGGCATGCGGGTAAAACGTCGGGTAGCCGTTGGCGATGTATGGGATGAGATCTGGCAGGCATTGGATGAAGAAAGCTTACATGCCGATATCATCCTTATCACAGGCGGCCTTGGCCCAACGGCAGATGATATCACCAAACCTTTACTCAGCAAATACTTTGGCGGATCAATCACGATCAATGAAGGTGCTTTACAAAACGTAAAATATCTTTTTGAAACTGTTTTTAAAAGACCCCTCTCCGAAAGAAATCTTAAGCAGGCTGAAGTGCCCGATTCATGTACGGTGATTCAAAATAAACGCGGAACAGCGCCCGGTATGTGGTTTGAGAAAAATGGTAAAATTTATGTGAGCATGCCCGGGGTGCCTCATGAAATGAAAGGCATGATGGAAACTGATGTGATCTCCCTGTTGGTACAAAAATTCAGTTTCCCACACATTGCACATCGCACCCTCGTAACTTTTGGTATCGGCGAATCGATGCTTGCCGATCATATTCAAACCTTTGAAGAGGCTTTGCCCAAACACATCAAGCTGGCTTACCTGCCCAATTATGGTATGGTGCGGCTTAGGCTATCTACTTCCGGAATGAACAAAACAGAAACAGAAAATGAAATTGATCATTATTTCGAAACATTGCAATCACTCGTGAAAGAATTCATGATCAGCAATCGCGATGAGAACATGGAAAAGATCCTCGGCAACCTCCTGGTTCAGAAAAAACAAACTTTTTGCACTGCCGAAAGTTGCACCGGCGGTTATATTGCGCACATTGTAACATCTCTTTCCGGCGCCTCTGCTTTTTACCAGGGAAGTTTTGTAACGTATTCTTACGAAGCAAAAGAAGACCTGCTGCAGGTTTCCCATGATACATTATTGATCAAAGGAGCCGTGAGCGAAGACGTGGTGATCGAAATGGCCAGGGGCGCTTTAAAAAATATCAAAACCGATTATACCATTGCAGTATCCGGAATTATGGGCCCCGGTGGTGGTATGCCCGACAAGCCGGTAGGCACCGTGTGGGTTGCTGTAGGAAATAATGCAAAGATCACTACGCAGAAATTTCATTTCCGGTTCGACAGGCAACGAAATATACAGATGACCGCCATGAATGCCTTGAATTTACTCCGGAAATTTATACTTGAGGAGGCTTAGGCAATGTACAACCTGCCTGTGCTTTAAAGGTATTGAAAACCCGTGCTGGCTGGCCCTTGTCGGGTTTTAGGCATTCAACCTGCCTAAAAATAGCTCCGGTAACCATACAACTTGCCGTTTTTACTTACATTTGCCCTTATTCACGACTTGCTATAAATCTTTTTTATTATATGAGTTTAGTTGATCTTATAATGCCCAAACTTGGTGAAAGTATCATGGAGGCCACCATTTTAAAATGGCATAAACAACCAGGAGATAAAGTGGCACAGGATGAAACCGTATTAGACATTGCCACCGATAAGGTAGACAGTGAAGTTCCTTCCACTGCTGAAGGAATTATGGAAGAGGTTTTATTTAAAGAAAATGATGTAGTTCCTATAGGAACGGTCATTGCTAAAATAAGAGTAGGTGCAGGAACATCTGCAGCTGCAGCTTCTACTGCCCCCGCACCTAAAAAAGAATATGAAGAAGCGAAAGTTGTAGAAGAAATACCTTTTGTACCACAAGCGACTGCACCTGCAACAGCAACATCCAATGGCGTTCGTTTTTATTCACCGCTTGTATTGAACATCGCTCAAAGTGAAGGCATCGGCATGCAGGAACTGGAAAACATTCCAGGAACCGGTCAGGATGGAAGGGTAAGCAAAAAAGATATCCTGGCGTATGTGGCTAACCGTTCGGTAAGTCATAAACCGGCCAGCATCAGCCAGCCTGTAGCAGCAGCCGAACCAGTTGCAGCTGTATCAAACAACCAGGTAACCATCGCTGCTCAAAGCAGTCCAGCCGCAACCACCGTATATTCAGGCAATGTAGAGATCATTGAAATGGATCGGATGCGTAAGATGATCGCTAAGCATATGGTTGATAGCAAGAATACCAGTCCGCACGTTACCAGCTTTGCAGAATGTGATGTAACCAACCTGGTGTTGTGGAGAGAAAAAGTAAAAAAAGAATTTGAAAAAAGAGAAGGCGAAAAGATAACATTCACTCCGCTGTTCATTGAAGCCATTGTAAAAAGTATCAAGAAATATCCATGGCTCAGCAGTTCTGTTGACGGCGATAAGATCATCGTTAAAAAAGACCTGAATATTGGCATGGCAACCGCATTACCCAATGGCAACCTGATCGTACCTGTAATAAAAAATGCTGATCAGCTGAACCTCGTGGGACTGACCAAACAGGTAAATGGACTTGCTAATGCGGCCCGTACGGGTAAATTAAAACCAGACGATACAGCAGGCGGCACTTTCACCCTCACAAACGTTGGCACTTTTGGCAGCATCATGGGAACGCCCATCATCAACCAGCCACAGGTGGCGATTATGGCAGTAGGTGCCATTAAGAAAAGGCCCATGGTCATTGAAACGCCACAGGGCGACACGATTGGCATACGTCATATGATGTATATTTCCCTAAGTTACGATCATCGTATCATCGATGGTTCATTGGGCTCAACCTTCCTGAATGCTGTGAGCAAAGAGCTTGAAAATTTTGATAGCAACAGGAGCATTTAATGCTGCTGATAAATTATAAAAAAGCTGCTGACGAAAATCAGCAGCTTTTTTTATAACGGTAATGTATACCTGTAAATAGTATACAGCTCTACCTTATTCATCAATATGTTTTCATCACCGACCTGATCACCGAATCTTTCTGTGCAAGTGTGTACTTATTAAATTTATACAGGGATGATTCCCAGTCACCATACACCGGGTTTGGTATAACAATGAAACGGCTTCCGAAATCTTTTGTACTGAGATCAGTATTTCGCATGCGTTCGGCCTCAGGCTTTTTATCGAACAGGCTGCTGAGGTCGGCCAGGTTATCGCCGATCAACATGACTACTTCATGGGTATTCATCACTTGTTGACGCCTGGGTTCTTTGCCAGAAATGGTTTGCTTGAGTAAGAGATGGGCATCATCTGTATTTGGCAGGTTGAATTTGCGAAGATTGGCCATGGTGCTTGCTCTTTCTTTTTCATCCCGGTTGGTGATGTAAAATATTTCAACGCCTTTAGATGCCGCATACTTTAAAAAGGCAGGTGCTCCAGGTACTGTATCTGCTGCTGACATATTTGTCCATTCATACCAGGAAATAGGATCATAATCTTTTCCTTGTAAGGTTTGGTGCGCTTCGTAAGCACTATTGTCTAAAACAGTTTCATCAATATCCGTGATGATGGCTTTTGGTTTATTGCTTACTGCCCGATAAGCATCAAGCTGCCAATGCGCCACATTGAAAGCTTGCAGGCATAGCGCCCTGTACTCGGCTGCTCTTTGCTGGTAGAGCGTGGTAAATAATTTTCCCTGGATGGGAATGCTCGTCGCAGTTGATTGACCCGGATTGGTAAGCGTTCTTGTGCTGCAGGCTGCCAGCACGATGCAGGAAATGAATAAGATTTTTTTCATGGTTGTAATATTTGTCAAAAGCACCAGCTTTGATCTTCCTTGTGATCATCACATTGAAACAAATCGCTGATTTTATAAGGCGGCAAACCTAATATTATTTTGCTTAATCCAAACAAATGCCCCT
>JAKQKY010000515.1 GCA_029560415.1 Bacteroidota bacterium
TTGGTAAAATTGACTTCAGATAGGTTACTGATGTTTCCCTTGAATATGGATTTTGGAAATTTTTCGCTTTCCAGGTAATTTTCATTAAAATGTTCTTCCATTAGGGCCTTTTCAAAATGAAAACTCTTGATCAGCACGGAAAACTGAAGTTCCCCGGTTTGAACATTCAGCACATTCATCACCTGGTCATTTACCGCTTTGATGTTTTCCATGGATGTTTTGGAAAAAAAGGAGATATGCCCGTTCTTGGTGAAATATTTCTGTGCCTGTAGTGAGATGCTGCCTAACATCAGGGCAGATACAATCAGGATATTCTTTTTCATATGTCAAAAATTTAAGTGTTAGGTTAACTTTTTATAATTAGTTGTTTAAAGCGCCTGCATCGATCCAACATTTGATCTTACTGATCTCCCCTGGCAGAAGAGCGCCCGATGCAGGCATCGATTTTTCTATGATGGCCCTTGTATGAATCCTGTCTTTCTTAGCACTGATCTGTGCGTAGGTTTGAAACGTGACACCTCCCGATGCACTGGCATCATGACATCCGGGAATGGCACATTTACTGCTGATGATCGGCAATACATCAGCTGAAAACTTCGCCTGTACGGTGCTGCAATCAGTAACAACGGTACTTCCGGGGTACAAAATTTCTTCCTTATCCAGGTAACAACCTGGTAGTAGCATTGCCGTAATTCCTCCGAAAAATAAAACAGTCAATGTATGTCGCATGGTTTGTTGAAAAGTGAATTTCATTTAATTGCTTTAATTGTTCTGCGCACCTGCGGCTATCCAGTTTCTTATTTGTGTGATCCTGCAGTCATTCAGTTTATTTGCTCCTCTTGGCATCGCAGGGTAGCCGGTAACGTGATTAATCGTTCCCATTAATTTACCATTCTGTGCAATGTTGCTAACATTTGCATACGCCGTCAGGTCTAAACCTGCACTTAAGAATGCGGGGTTATGACAACCCTTGCAATGTGTATTGATAATCGGCAACATGGCACCCGAATAGGTGATGGTAGTGGTATCGCAATCATTGCAGGCATTATTTTTAGCCCCTTGCAATATCCACGTATAGATTATATTTTTTTCTGCTGCAGTTAGCGGGGTTGACGGAGGCGGGGGCATGATCTTATTAGGATCTGTCTCATTCAGTACCTTATATAATTCACTTCCATTCGGATCGCCTGGGTCCACATCCACGGTATTCATGATGGTGAGATAAGATGTTAATTGAATGTCATCCTGGTGAGAGATGGCATCATGACAATCTGATTTGGCGCAATTAGAAATGAGTAACGGCAACACCTTGTTTTGAAAATAGACAGTATCTACACTACAGGCCTGTTCTCCACCGGTGACCACATTTCCATTGTTGTTGTTGGTAACACCCGGAAGTTCTTCCGGTTCATGCTTGCAGGAAAGTGCAAACATGGTAACGATACACGCAATGCCTGCAAATAAGGTTAATTTATTCATGTTATAAGTGAGGGTTATTTCAGGATATAGCACCTGGTCAGGTATACATCACCTGGAATACCCAGGTCTGCATCTCCCTGGCCTAAGCCGCTGCAAATGCCTTTTAGTTTAATGAGTGTCTTACCATCTGGTATTTTTTCGCCGGCTTCATCCAGGGTACAATTTACATGTGCTTCGGCTGTATTGGTCTTTACCAAAATCACCTGCTGGTTCTGTGTATTCATGGATGTGCCCGTTATCTCACCATCAATTTCCAATACTTTGCCGCTGTATTTTTTTGATGCAGTCACTGTATCCTTTAAAAATGATTCATAAAGATCTTTTGCCAAAACTGCCAGGCCCTTGCTGTTCTTTACATCTTCAGGGCCTTTATTGTACAGGTAGTATCCGATGCCTGTTATTATCATGGCTCCCACCAGGATAATTAACAGGAACATTTTTTTTGAACTACGTTTCATAATACTAAAATTAATGTTGAATTATGCGTCTTTCAATCGAAATCACCTGAACGGGAATAATTGGTAACTGAACAGGTAAATACATGGTTTGATTTCCCGGCAAACCGGCAAATCAAAAAGGAGTGACTTGTATTTAGTATACGTGGAATTTATTGGCAGGCCTATATATGCCGGAACTTTTACATTCGGCAGTCTACTGAGTAACGAAGAACATTTTTTCCCGTTCCGAAACCGGCGTTCGTATGTATTGCTGAACAAAAGCCTGTTGTTCTGCAATCCTGCTTTGTAACTGGCTGATTTTTTTGCGCATGCCTCCTGTATCCCATTGAAGGTTTTCTACCTGGGTGCCGATCATTGCAATACGTTCCAGCGACTTTGTCAATAATTTTTCAGCCGGGATCAGCAGGTTTGCCAGGTCGGAATCGGGACGAAAGGGCATAAATCGGGCATTCCGGTACGCAATGAATTCATTAAATAGTTTCGTTGCCTGTTGAAGATCATCAACAGCCGAATCATAATCACGCTTATCCTTGTCTTCGTGGATGATGGCGATCTGCATTTCCAGGTATGCATGCCTTGTGCGTATAAGTTCGTTGTAAAAGCCTGCATGCCGGATACGCCTTGCAGATGCCTGCATTTGCTCCAGTTCATTCAATTGCAGAAAAGAGTTTGCAGAATCATTTATCGGCTTAAAAGAAATGTCATCACCAGGCAAAAATTTACCGGATGAAAATTGCTGATAGGAGACGTGCCTGGGAAGTAATTGCCAGAGCGGATCGAAAGGCATATGTGTTTGAATAAATGCCTGAGGTGGAACAAGGAAATAATTTGCTTGCTTATACTTTTCATCCCAGGTAGGATCGCAGAAGAACCATTGCAGGCCTAGTTCTACAGCACACCAGCTATGTCCATTCCGGTTCACCTGGCCTTGCTGTTTCGTATAGCCATCAACCACATATGAACGAATACCGCAAAGTTTTACAATGCCGGTAAAGATCGACGCAAAATTTTCACATACCCCTTTCCTGCGTCTCATGGCCACCGTTATCTTCGATTCTGCCGATGCAGCCCAGTTGATCGCATACATACTGTCCTTATCATACCTGATATGTTGCGTAACCCAGGCATAGGCCGCCCGTACCTTTTGTACATTGGTTTCAAAATGATTCGTAATATAACGGGCAATCGTTTCAATGCTGGCTGATACTGAATCAGGCATTCGACGGGCCGTTCTGTCAATCAACGCATATTCATCCAATTCCTGCGCCTTGCTACAGGCAACGGAAAGCAGGAAAGCTGAGATGAATAAAATTCGATTCATGCCATGAAATTACGGCAAGTGAGCATGAAAGGCGGACCGGGAAATGTAAAATATTGATAAAGATTATGCGGCATGCAGCCGGGTTGAATCCATGCCATTAGGTTCCTGCCATCTGAATGTTATGGTTAAAAAAACAGCAATCAAGGAGCCGCTTCAATGGAGCCCCAATTCTCACCCCGCTTGATTCTCAGGATCTGGGTTTCGGTTACCTTGAATTGTTTCACCAGGCTTTTGATGGGTTTGTTTTCATGCAATAATTTTTTCAGGTACATAACACGCGTTACCGAAAGTTTACTTCCTTTTCCAACTTCGCGGTTGTCTTTATGTGCTATTACATAAGGGCTTTTTTGCTGGTGAGCCCTGTTTTCTTCTATCGTCATCCAGGCCAGGTTCCTGAAATGATTATTCAGCTTGTCATAGTCAAGATGTGCTACAACGGTATGGGCTTTGCCCGGCTTTGGTATAAAATATTCGGCCACCAGGCGATGAATGAGTGAATGATAATAAATGGTGCGTTGTTTCAGATCGGCTTCTGTACGG
>JAKQKY010000314.1 GCA_029560415.1 Bacteroidota bacterium
TGAGCCCTACCGGATGTTCACCAGCCGGGCCGAATTCAGGACTTTGCTTAGGCAGGATAATGCAGACATGCGTTTAACCGAGATCAGCTATCGCCTGGGCCTGGCCAGCCAACAAAGGATGGAAAAGCTCCAGCTTAAAAAACAGCACCTGGCAGAAGTGATGCAGATCCTTGAACAAACCAGCGTTGAACCATCAGAAGTGAATGAGTATTTAAATAGCGTTTATTCGTCACCGTTATCATCACGACAGAAATTGTCGCAACTATTGTTGCGTCCCGGGGTAGACATCCGGACGATGTTGCCATTTGTTGATTCAATAAGGGAAAAACTTTCCCCTTACACTGCCGATGTTACCGAACAGGCTGAGATCAGCATCAAATATGATATATATATAGAAAAGGAAAAGGAACTAGTGAATAAAATGAGCCAGCTGGAAAATTTATCGATTCCAGATAATTTTAACTACGATAAACTCGTTTCATTGAGCAATGAAGCCCGGCAAAAATTCATGAAGATTCAACCCAGGACCCTTGGACAAGCTTCGAGGATATCAGGTGTGAATCCGAGTGATGTGCAGATATTAATGTTATACATGGGCCGTTAATATTAAAAGCAAATTTTTATATTTATCAAATGGATAAAAGCAAAATCTTTTCTACGGTAAAAAATTCACTGGACAAAGAAGGACTTGGTGTTCAAAGCATAGACATGACAAGGCCCTGGGGCGGATTCTTTGTTATCAATGAAGCTGACTCAGAAAAATTCATAGATCAATATTTTCCTGCATTGGATAAGACCCAATTGCTACATGGAAAATTAAGTCCGAAAATATTACTTGTTCAACCAGGCAAAAAACTAAGCTGGCAATATCATCACCGCAGGTCGGAGATCTGGAAGTTGATTGAAGGACATGCAGCAGTGGCTACCAGCGATACCGATGTTGAAAGCGAGGTCCATTATTTACAACTTGGAGAAACCATTACATTAAAGCAGGGCGAAAGACACCGGCTCATAGGTTTAGAAGATTGGGGTATTGTTGCAGAGATTTGGGTGCATACCGATGTAAACAATCCCAGTAATGAAGATGATATCGTAAGGCTCCAGGATGATTTTGGAAGATAATTATATACCAGGTTCAGCCTGTACCACACGCTCAGATGCTAACACCCATTTCAATTCTCCATAGCTGATATCCGGAAGAAATTCTTTCAAAGATTGTAAGCTTACCATTCCTCCCAATTTTTGTGCGTCGCGGATGGCCTGTTGTTTTTGTTTGTCAACCATTCGGTCTAATGAAATCTCACCCGTACCAATAAAGTGAGCTATATGTCCTTCGATGGTTGAAAGGGAAAGCCCCCTTTCTGTAGCGATCTCCTGTAATGATTTTCCTGAAGACCACAACCTAAACGTCTCCTGTTTGGTATCTGTTTTTTTAGTCGCAGTACTTTTTGTTTTTTTCGAAACTTTCTCTTTCCCGGTGTGGGGCATACTTTCGAGGTTATGTAAAGAGCAATACTCCTGAATGACCTGGATAAACGCAGGTCCAAATTGTTTGATCTTCACCAGGCCAAAGCCATTGATCAATGCAAGCTGGGATGTTGTTTGAGGAAGGAAAACAGACATCTCTTCAATAGACTGGGTATTGCATATCATAAAAAGCGGTACATTCTTTTCCGCAGCCAGGCTGTTCCTTTTATCTTTCAAAGAAAGGTATAATTCAGGATGTGTAATATTGGCGGGAAGCGCCATTGATTTACCTGAATATGCATTCACCGGGAATGGACTCTTTTTATAAGCAGCCTTGTGCTCACGGTAACGGGTAAGTGAAAATCCATCCAGGCTTCCACGAAATATATATTCCTGGAATGATATAGCCTCATAAATTTTTTCCAGTTTTCCCGTATATTCTTTTGCCATTTGCCGGTTATCAGAATTAGCAGGAGAACCACATATGGCTTCAATGGTTTTTTTAAGCTCCGCCTGAAACCAGGTTGCAGCCTTTTTAAATCTCTCCTGGAACGCTTCGTTTTCTTCCGGTAAAGAAGGCGCTGCAAAATAATCCTGCAGCTCCCATCGGAATGTTGCTCCATGCTGAATAAAAATATCGATTTGTCTTTTGATCAACTTGAGCCAGTCCTCTACCGTTGACCCCCAGTTTGTATTTGATTTCACCCATGCAAGGATTTCTGATGTCCTGGCCTGGCTATTTTTAAAATCAAACAAATCATTTACAAGATCCTGTTGATATTTCCTGGACGCAAGAAACAACATTCTCTCCCTTGATTGATTGCTGGGTTGTTTTGAAGCAAATTCAACGATGCGTTCATCATTGTGCAGGCTGGCATTAGAGATCTTACTGTGTAAAACAATTCCCCCGAGGCTGGTACACCTGCTCAGGGCAACATATACCTGACCTGGTGCAAAGGCCCTGCCCGCATCAATGATCGCCTTTTCAAAAGTGAGTCCCTGGCTTTTGTGGATGGTAATGGCCCAGGCAAGCCGGATCGGGTATTGTGTAAATGAGCCAAGCTCTTCTTCATCTATCTGGTTGGTGCTATTATTCAAACTATACCTTATGTTCCGCCATGTTTCTTTTTTAACCTCTATCAATAGTTCATCGCTATCATTTTTACACGATACCCAGATCTTGTCATCTGAGATATCCTGCACGATTCCGATCTTTCCATTAAAATAGCGCCTGATCTTTTCCATATCATTTTTTATAAACATAACCTGGGCGCCAATCTTGAGTTGAAGTGAATCATCGGCAGGGTAGGCATTTTCATAAAAAGTTCCATTGATCTCAGCTTTAAAAGAATAGGTTTTTCCTGTTAAACGGGAAAGAGATTCCTGGTTAATAGAATCGGCTTTTTGATTGTGCGTGGTGAGGGTAATAAAATTTTCCCCGCCAACATAATCCGGAAGATACCTGCTGTGCAAAAGCCTGTAAGCGTCCTCATCCATTTCATTATTGCGAACTTTGTTGAGCAGGTCAATGAAGGATGTATCACATTGCCGGTAAACTTTTTCCAGTTCAATATACACTGGTGGTTGCTCCGTTACAACGAGGCTACTAAAAAAATACTGGTTTGGATACCAGCTTTGCAAGAGCGTCCATTCATCTTCTTTTATAACAGGGGGCAACTGGTGCATATCACCAATATACAAAACCTGCACTCCGCCAAACGGCTGATCGTGGCAGCTGCGAACATGTCGTAATACACAATCAATGGCATCCAGTACATCACAACGTACCATGCTGATCTCATCGATAACCAGCAGTTCAAGCTGCTGCATCATTTCT
>JAKQKY010000324.1 GCA_029560415.1 Bacteroidota bacterium
TGTTTCCGTTGATACCGATATTCCCAATACCGCCGCCATCTACTTCGATTATAATCAACCGGTGATCACCAATACTGCGATTACGCAAATACGTAACCAACCGGTATTGCCATTGCAACTGCTTTCTTTCAATGCTGAAGAGATTGAAAACAGTAAAGCAAATATTACCTGGACGACCGCTAATGAATCGGGTGTTGGTGATTTCAGTATTGAGATAAGTAATGATGGAGTTAGTTTCAGCAGTAAGGCATCTGTACAGTCGAAAGGAGATTTGTATAATAGTTATATCAAACAAACAACCATGCCCGAAACAGGATCGGTGTACTTCCGCCTGAAAATTACCTACACAGATGGTAATTCATTTTATGGACCTGTTGTAAAGCTTCGGGAGAATAACCCAACAACCTTGTCTTTTAGCATAAAGGAAAATCCAGTTAAAAATGTACTGGTCGTTTCATTTGGAAATTCAAGCCTTAAAAATACCTTTGCCCGGATCGTAAATGCTCAAGGGTTAACGGTTCAGAAAATCACGATTAAAAATGAAATGGAATATATTAATGTAAGCAGCCTGGGTGCTGGTACTTATATCTTTCAAACGGTGGAGGGTAGCAGCCGTTTTGTGATCGTGAGATAAACAGTTTTATTCAAGGAAGTCCGGGTTGGAACCTGGACTTCCTTATTGTTATCATCATCATAGGTCAATTTCCGCTAAATCTTGTTCCAAAGACGCCAACTGCTAATTCTGCCCAGGTAATCAGGAGTAAGGCCAGGATAATTACGCAAAAGATGATACGGTGCCTTTTTGATCTTACTTTCCGGAGAGTAAGTTCACACAAGAGCCCGGTACCAAACAACAATGCAGCCGCAATGATAAAATCTGCCAGGGACCATTTCACTTCATCGGTAAACAGCATGGCTACAAGCGGAATGAAAAGCAGCAATACGATGCTGAACAGGATGACTTTGAGTCTTTTATTTTGCATCACCTTGAGTATTGGGTGTTTTTGTAATGCAAAGTTAATGAAAGTGCTTTGAAATACAAAGTAAAAGATCTTTAACGCTAAATTTTTAGAAGAATTGAAGTTTTTGCCTCGATTTTTAAATCGAACCGAATAATATTCTACTTTGACATTATTCTCGGGTCATCAGTAACCGGCTTGAATGATGGCATTGGGTTCTTTACTAAGCGCAGCTTTATGCAGCAACATTTTTTCTCCGGCAATATCTGAGCTGATCTCCACCCAGCCATTATACAATTTACCCGAATCAGCCACCTGGAACGGGAGAAACTTATGTATCGCATTTTTCCAATGTCCTTCCCAAACGGGCGGTTCGGTAAATGATGTGATCTTCTGAACCAGCATCACAGAGGATAATTCAAACCAGCGATATCCATCAAAATTGCCTAAAGGAATGGTTGCACCACTATTCATAACAGGCACCTCTTCATTGTTATTCACCGGCAGGTTGATGGCTATATTGCTGCCGATAAGAAACTGGAGTTTGTCAACCTGGTTGATCGGGTCTCCCACCAGCAAGGTAGAAAAGGCAAGATCATTCCGGCCATCATGATTTACATCCAGTAAGAATCCTGCTGTGTTTTCGCTGATTGCCCGGTCGTTCAGATCAAAGTATTCCATGGCAGGAAGGGGAACCACAGGCGTTGATTGCGGATCTTTTTTACAGGAATTAAAGATCAGCATGAACATAAAAGCGGAGAATCCGCAAAACATTTTATTGAACATAACTGTTTTTAGATAAAAGTAATTATCGCTTTATCAAAGAAACATCATCTTATGAACGAATTGAAGAGAAGGGTTGATGAATTGTATCAAGGCGTATTGCGGTTGTTCATTTCAAATAAAATACCCATCTTTAATAGCGTCATCACTAACAGATAAAATCCAGTGGCAAATGCCGATGTGTTTTTCATTACCCTTAAAATGACCCGCTATGAATAGAATGATATTACTCTGTTGCTTAACCATTGTTTCAGGCAGTTTAATGGCGCAACGGGCAAGAGACTGGGGAATTCCTTTTGAAGGAATACCCGGAAAAAACAACTCAATCACTGATATCAAGGGCGTCGAAGTTGGATATACTACTTTGATCTCGGGCGAAGGCAAAAATATCATTGGCATTGGTCCGGTACGAACAGGCGTTACTGCTATACTTCCAACCGGCAAACAATGGAGGCCCATTTTTGCAAACTGGTATACCCTAAATGGAAATGGAGAGATGACAGGTACAACCTGGGTTACCGGCTCCGGTTTCCTGGAAACCCCCATTTTAATTACCAATACAAATAGTGTTGGGGTGGTAAGAGATGCGGTGTTGAAATGGTTTGTAAAAAATAACTGGTATAAAAATGATAAAGGATTTTACAAGGCCTTCTGGTATACATACCCGGTAGTGGCAGAAACCTATGATGGATTCTTAAATGATATTTATGGTTTTCATGTAAAAGAAAACGATGCTTTCCAGGCGCTGGATAGTGCAAAAGCAGGACCAGTCGCAGAAGGAAACGTAGGTGGTGGCACCGGCATGATGTGCCTGGGTTTTAAAGGCGGGTCGGGTACTTCATCACGTCTGGTAAAAATAAAAGATACAACCTACACCGTTGGTGTTTTTGTTCAATCCAATTTTGGTTCAAAAGAGAATTTTAACATCGCGGGTGTTCCCATAGGTAAGGAACTGGCTGATACATTGAATTATAAATTTGTTTCCCCGCCGCAGTCATATAAACCGCCTGGGCAGGGTTCTATCATTGTCATTGTTGGAACAGATGCGCCGCTGTTACCGCACCAATTAAAAAGAGTTGCGGAACGGGTATCCATTGGCGTTGGCAATGTGGGTGGAAGAGGGGAGAATTCATCGGGTGATATCTTTTTCTCTTTTTCTACAGCCAATACAAATTTTTCAAGGGATTCTGTTACACAGGTTCAGTTGTTGTCAAATGAACTGATCGATCCGATCTTTGATGCAACCGTAGCTGCAACAGAAGAAGCCATCATTAACGCAATGGTAGCTGCTGAAACCATGACAGGTATTAACGGTAATAAAGCTTATGCCTTGCCCAAAGACCTGGTGATAAAAGCAATGAAAAAATATAATCGTATCAAATAGAGGATGAAACTGAAACCCGAAGACTTAACGCAACAAGGTTATTCGCTGCTCGATAAACTCGATCATTCCGAGTTGGTTCCATTTGTAAGAATGTATATTCGTAAGCGAACGAAGTTTTCTGTATTATATTATTTCTGCAATATTGCATCCGTTGCACTCATTGTTTTCTATTTTATTAAGTACTACGGAAGCCCTGGATTCAGCATTGGCAAAGGATTTAGTTATATGTCGTATGGGCTTGCCATTACCTTGTTGCTGATCCCGCTCCACGAGTTTATTCATGCTTTGGCCTATAAAAGCCAGGGTGCCAAACAAACTTCATATGATATGCACCTGAAGAAATTTTATTTCCTGGCGATGGCCGATAAATTCGTAGCCAATAAACGGGAATTTCAAATCGTGGCGCTTGCTCCTTTTGTTATCATTTCATCCTCAGCCATTGTTGGCTTATTTTTCGCGGCGCCATTATGGAGCTTTGCCATGCTTGGGATTTTGTTGATGCATACAGCCTGTTGCTCAGGTGATTTTGCCATGCTGAGTTACTTCGATTTTCATACAGGCAAGACCGTTGTTACGTATGATGACAAAGAGAATAAAGTTTCCTATTTTTATAGTAAGTGAGGATTGGCCAATTTAAATGTCTTTGATGTATTTGTTTTTGAATTGATATAATAAATGCTCAACTTTAATAAGCGCTTTGGAATTTTTACTATGTAGCTTTCTAAAAGAACTCATCACAATGACAAAGCAACTCACCTTATTTTTTTTATTTCTTGTCTTGGGTGCAGAACTGTTCTCTCAAACAAAAAATGAGAAACTATCCGGCATTATGAAACAATACCACGAATTTAATATGTTCGACGGTGCAGTGTTGGTTGCCGAAAACGGAAAAGTTATTTATAAAGATGCATTTGGTTTGGCCAACCGGGAATGGAATATTCCCAACAGCACCGATACGAAATTCATGATCGGCTCCGTGTCAAAACCTGTAACCGCCTTCCTGGTTTTATTGCAAGTGCAAAAAGGCCTGATCGATTTACATAAAACCCTCTCCAGCTATTTACCCGAATTCAAAAATAAACCTGCAGCCAATGTAACCATCAAACAATTGCTGAGCCATACTTCCGGTATGCCCAATTATGATGTGATCAAAGATTTTTTTCCGGCAGTAAGCCGTCGGTCTTTTACCAGGGAAGAGTATCTCAAAGTGTATATCGATTCAGCACTTTCCTTTGAACCCGGCACACGCTATGCTTATAGCAGCTGGGGTTATTTTACATTAGGATATCTCGTTGAAAAAATAACCGGTAAGTCTTATGCAGATCTGATGAAGGAGGAAATTTTCATTCCTTTAAAAATGGAGCATTCTGGTTCCTATCATCACATGCAGGTTGTACCCAGCCGGGCTACCGGTTATGATTATAGTTTTGGCGGATTTACCAGCTCCGATTTCAGGGACCAGTCAAATACAATGGGCACCGGTGACCTGTATTCAACCGTGGAAGATATGTTTGCGTTTCACCTGGCGATCGCAAATAACAAATTGCTCAACAAACAACTCACCAACGAGATGCTTTCGCCCGGCATGCCGCCTGCTAAGTATGGATATGGATGGTTCAATCAAAATTTTAAGTATACCCCAACCGATAGTGTTACAGCAAACTATCACCTGGGCATGACCGAAGGTTTTATATCCTTTGCGCTCCGGGTGCCTTCTACCAATAGTTTTGTGGTGATCCTTTGCAATAGCTCGCCAACCGATTTTTTCGGCATCATCAAAAACCTTCTCAAAGTGTTGTATGATAAGCCTGTTGTATTAAAACAGCCAGTTCATAAAAAAATGGAAACCAACATTGCCCAGTTGGGAGCATTGAAAGCAGTAGCAGAGTATCAGAAAATGAAAGCTGATACAGCGAATTTTTATATTGACTGGATATCAATGAATTTTTTAGCAGAGCAGTTGCTGACCCTGAAACGATATGAGGATGCAAGGATTATCGGGGACAATAATGCCGCTGAATTCCCTCAAAGAGACCTGGTCATGCTTACCGTGGGAAATATATACCTTGCCTTGAACAAGAAAGAGGAAGCAATAAAATATTACCAGAAAGCACTGCAGCTAAATCCAGGATACGTTGAAGCACAAACGAGGCTCAGAGAATTGAATATTAAATAACAGATTGTGTTATTATAGAAAACTTAAATTTTATACTGTTAATGATCAAGGAACTAAATTCGAGTTTACAGTAGTACAAAAGTTTAATCAGGGCTCCCTCCCGAAAAAAGGATGTAATTTTTTTCGAGGCTCCTTTTTTGTTACTTTTTTGCCTGCCCCGACGAGCAAAGCGGAACTCGGGGGAGAAGCAAAAAAGTAAAATGATAAAAGAGTTTCAAAGAAAAGTGATGTTTTTTAGATTAATTAATAGTACTACAGATTTTTTAATAAATCATTTCCTATCTATTATTTAATTGATTGTATCCATCAACGGTAGTATAAAATTTAAAGTATAAAAAAGGTGACCCGAAACGAGCCACCTTTTTATCAGTATCTATAGATCATATAGATCACCCGAGGTCGAAACGATCAAGGTTCATCACCTTGTTCCAGGCTGCTATAAAATCACGCACGAATTTTTCTTTTGAATCATCGCAGGCATACATTTCAGCAATGGCACGCAATTCAGAGTTTGATCCGAAAATGAGATCAACCCTGGTGGCGGTCCATTTCAATTCACCTGTTTTGCGATCGCGGCCTTCAAACTGGTCGCCATTATCCGCCACAGGCTTCCAGGTTGTACTATAATCTACCAGGTTTACAAAGAAATCGTTGCTGAGCTTACCGGGTTGTTTTGTGAAAACACCATGTTGGGTTTGTCCGAAATTGGTATCAAGTACCCGTAGTCCGCCAACAAGTACCGTCATCTCAGGTGCGGTTAGGGTTAACAGTTGCGCTTTGTCGACCAGCATTTCTTCTGCTGATGCGGTAGATCTTTTTTTGGTATAATTTCGGAATCCATCCGCCATTGGCTCCAGCACGGCAAATGAATCAACATCTGTTTGATCAGGTGTAGCATCCGTTCTGCCAGGTGTAAAAGGAACTTTCACGGTTACGCCTGCCTGCTGAGCTGCCTGTTCAACGCCTGCACAGCCACCCAAAACAATGAGGTCGGCCAGGGAAACCTGTTTGCCATCATTTTGCGCACCATTAAATCTTGATTGGATGCCTTCCAGTATATTCAGCACATTGGTTAACTGGGCTGGATTATTCACTTCCCAGAATTTCTGTGGAGCAAGCCTGATGCGGGCTCCATTGGCGCCACCACGTTTATCAGAACCACGGAAAGTAGAGGCCGATCCCCAGGCTGTAGATACCAGTTGCGACACTGTTAATCCACTTCCAAGGATCATGCTTTTCAGTGCCGTGATATCTGCTTCATTGATCAACGGATGATTTACAGCCGGAACAGGATCCTGCCAGATTAAATCCTCTGAAGGAACTTCCGGCCCCAGGTAACGTACCTTCGGTCCCATATCACGATGCGTTAGTTTGAACCAGGCTTTTGCAAATGCATCAGCAAACTGGTCAGGATTTTCAAAGAAATGCCTGGATATTTTTTCATACGCAGGGTCTTCTCTTAAAGCAATATCTGAAGTTAACATGAACGGTGCATGGCGTATTGATGGATCATGTGCATCGGGTACCAACCCCGCACCTGCATCGCCTTTGGGTTTCCATTGATGTGCGCCTGCGGGGCTCTTGGTGAGTTCCCATTCGTAACCAAACAGGTTTTCAAAATAATTATTACTCCATTTGGTAGGAGTGGTGGTCCAGGCTCCTTCCAATCCACTCGTGATTGTGTGTGCACCTGCACCACTTCCAAAGCTGTTCTTCCAACCAAGACCTTGTTCTTCAATACCGGCTGCTGCTGGTTCCCTGGCTACATATTTGGTTGGATCTGCAGCGCCATGGGTCTTACCAAATGTATGTCCGCCTGCGATCAATGCCACCGTTTCTTCATCATTCATGGCCATACGTGCAAAAGTTTCTCTTATGTCGCGGGCCGATGCAAGCGGGTCAGGGTTACCGTTAGGTCCTTCCGGGTTAACGTAGATCAATCCCATTTGCACGGCGCCCAGTGGATTTTCAAGGTCGCGATCTCCTGAATAACGTTTGTCACCCAGCCATTCTGTTTCAGAACCCCAGTAAATATCTTCCTGTGGTTCCCATACATCTGCCCGTCCACCCGCAAATCCAAATGTTTTAAATTCCATCGATTCAAGCGCACAATTACCTGCCAGGATCATAAGATCTGCCCATGAAAGTTTGCGGCCATATTTTTGTTTAATGGGCCAAAGTAGTAAACGGGCTTTGTCGAGGTTTGCATTGTCGGGCCAGCTGTTCAATGGGGCAAATCGTTGTGTGCCCGAACCTGCACCACCACGGCCATCGGCGATGCGGTAGGTGCCTGCACTATGCCATGCCATGCGGATAAAAAATGGGCCATAGTGGCCATAGTCGGCCGGCCACCAATCCTGCGAATCGGTCATCAAAGCAAAGATGTCGTTCTTTACAGCCGCCAGGTCAAGTGTCTTGAATTCCCTGGCATAATCAAACTCCGCTTCCATTGGATTGGAAAGGGAAGAGTGTTGTCGAAGAATACTTAAATTTAATAGGTTGGGCCACCAGTCACGGTTGCTGGTGCCACCGCCTGCACTGCGTTTTAGCATTCCACCAGTAAATGGACACTTACTTTCACCATTCGTATTGTACGCTGTGGTGCCCTGGGTTGCATTACTTTCCATATATATAATAATTGTATTGTTTTCGGGATGAAATTATGACATTTTCGGTTACCTAAACATGACGCCAATCAATATCTTGCCATTCAAAAAAATTATTTCTTTTTTAGTAAATACCCTGTTCTTTTTTACAGGAATGTTCCTGCTAAACACTCTTTTCTGAAGATTGTTTGATCAAACGGGATTGGTTTTTAATAATTATTTCGCCAGGCCGAACTTCCTTGATGAGTATACGCTGTACCTTTTTACAACAACACATATCTTTTCAACATTCATCATTATTTTAAAAGAGGATGGATAAACGCAGTTTGTACTGCGACGATCAATCCAGGTTGTTTTTGGTCAAATACGACAAAATAAAATGTATATATTCATATACTTTTCTATCTTGATTTATTAAACAACATACAATGCCGATTACCAAAAAAAAGGAGCGACTGAAAAGGATTGTGGGGGTATCAGGGCTAGCGCTTTCTATCGTTAGTTTTACGATAGGTGCCGGTATTTTCGCACTGCCGGCGATGGTGGGTATAGCCCTTGGACCGTTTGCCGTATTTGGTTATGTATTCTGTGGCATCATGCTGGCATCCATCATGCTTTGCTATGCAGAAATCGGAAGTCGCATTACAACCGAAGGCGGCAGCTATGCTTATGTGGAAGCGGCTTTTGGTGATTTTGCCGGGTTTGTTGTGAATTGGATCTTTGTGTTTGGTTGGAGTATCCTCGGAGACGCCGCCCTGCTGAATATCGTGGCCGATTCATTGGCGGTGATCTTTCCTTCGCTTTCTGATCCCTGGATGCGTGCTTTGTTGTTTTTAGTGCTCATCGGCTTCATGGTCATCATCAATATCATGAGTGCAAAGCAGGGAGTCATATTCGTAAAGTTTATCACAGTGTTGAAATTATTGCCACTCATTGCGATCATCCTTTTTGGCTTTGGTAATATTCAACCTGGGAATCTTCATTGGGAACATATACCCAGCGTTAAAACGTTTGGAAATACCGCATTGGTTTTGTTTTTTGCTTTTGCAGGTTTTGAATCAGCCCTTGGCGTAAGTGGGGAGATCAAAGACCCGAAGCGTACCGTGCCTTTTGGGATCATGTTGGGAGGATTGCTCGTCTTGATACTCTATTTACTACTGCAGGCAGTAACGCAGGGCGTTTTGGGAGAAGGGATGGCTGCTGTAAAAGATGCACCGTTGGCGGCAGTTGCTGAAAAGATTGTAGGAAAAGCAGGGGGTACAATTTTATTGATCACTGCAGCTGTATCCTGCTTTGGCGCAGTATTCGGTGATGTACTGAATACGCCCCGGGTACTTTTTGCAGGCGCCAATGATGGGCTTTTTCCAAAATTCCTGGGCAGGGTACATTCCAAATACGTTACGCCCTATTTGGCCATCCTGGTTTTTGGTATCCTGATCTTTATATTTTCCGTCTCTGGTGGTTTCAAGCAATTGGCCATACTCGCCAGCGCTGCTATACTGCTGGTATACCTCTCCGTGATACTGGCCACGATCAAATTGAGAATGACAAAACAGGAAACATCTGAAAAAACATTCAGGATCCCGGGAGGGTTGATCATTCCGGTCATTGGTATCGCAAGCATTGTTTGGTTGCTAACGGGGCTGAGTAAATGGGAAATACTGTCAATGGTTATTTTTATTGCAGCGATCATCCTCATGTATGGCATCATGAGGTGGCTTAAAAAAAAAGAGAAGATTGAAGGATTGGCAGAGGTCTGATGATAGTCAAGTATATCGGGCATAACAATAAAGCGAGGCTACGAATATAGAAGAATGGAAATGATAGCCTGAAAACGGAAATTAAACACAGAGGTTACACAGAGTCCTTTTACAGAGTTTCACCGAGTCATAAAGATCCCTAAGTATCTTCATCCGAACGCTTTGAAAAAAGGTTCACATTGAGTTTACAGTATGCCAGTATTTATAATTAAAACTCAGTGAAACTTTTTGGTAAACTCCCATAACTCCGTGGTTCGAAACGAATTTTTAAAGTCGAAAACACTATAAAAAACTCATTACACTCCCCAATTCCAAAATATCCTTCATTTTAAAATCACAACACATTATTTTTACAAACAAAATGATCTGATGAAACATATAACCATTCTATTTTGTAGCGTCCTGTTGCTCTTCTCATCCTGTGGCAATAATGAAAACAACAAACTCATCGTTGGCCAATGGAAAGGTGCCGAATGGCTGATCAATGGAAATCCTTCCGGCCGCAATGCTGCAGAAACACAATTTACTTTCGATGCCAATGGCGATTACACTTTTACATCTCCGAATGTACTTGAAAAAGGATCTTACAATGTAGAGAATGAAATGTTATTTACAAAACCAAAAGGACAACAGGAAATCATGGTGAGGATCACAAAGCTTACTAAAGACAGTCTTATATTCGACATGAACCGTGGTGGCCAACCCGAAACGTTATTGCTGTTGCGCATTCCTTAATTCCTTTCGATTTGATCACAGTATAAACAATCTTAATTGTTTTAATATCTCCTGTACCTTTTTACAAAAAATACCAGGAGCCAGTAATTTTTTATTCGCATGCATAAGTCATTCGAAATATTTACAACAAATAGGTTAAAACTGCGGAAGCTTTCTGCGGTTGATTATAGGGTTATTTTCCAAAATAATTCAAAGCCCGAAATCATGGAGCTATTGGGTCTCCAATCAGATGCCGAATATGAAAAAGAATACGATAAGTTTCACCAGGGGCATTCCATGTATAACAGGAGCCTGTTAACTTTTCAACTCATTGATCCGCAAACTAATGAAATCATTGGCAGTGCGGGCTTTCACAATTGGAGTATCGATCACAAAAGAGCAGAAATTGGATACTCCCTTAAATCAGATGAATATAAAGGCAAAGGATTGATGTCTGAAGTTATTCCCTTCATCATCCACTATGGTTTTGAGATTATGGAACTTCAGCGCATCGAAGCCATGGTGAGTCCGGGAAACCTGCCATCATTAAGACTTTTGGAGAAAAATAATTTCATCCGGGAAGGGTTGCTTCGAAAGCATTATTTTATCGGGAATGATTGGGAAGATTCTGTTGTGTTTTCATTATTAAAGTTGGAATATGAGCGGGTAAATGAATAGTAGGCTTACCTGTTCCAACAATGTTCATCATCATTTAAATCAATCCTGCATTCATTTTAGCTATGTAGTATGAAATATATTTTTTATATTCCATACTCTTATAAACTAAAATAATCTATTATGAAAAGGATTGTTTGTTTCCTGCTTTTTTTATCGTTATTTATATGGATGTCCTGTTCAGAAAATAAACAGGCCAATGCAAATGACAATGCGAAACCAATCGATTCCCTCCAGGAAGACCCCGTTAAGCAGGGCGAACACCTGGTGGCCATCATGGGTTGCAACGATTGCCATTCACCCAAAAAAATGGGCGCCCAGGGTCCCGAGATTATACCCGGGCTCATGTTGTCGGGTTATCCTTCCGACAGGCCCATCGCCCGGTTCGACAGTAACCTGGTAAAGACAGGTTTCGCCGTTTTCTACCCGGATTTAACCGCAGCGGCAGGTCCATGGGGAGTAAGCTTTGCGGGTAATCTCACACCCGATGAAACGGGTATCGGTACCTGGACGGAAGATCAGTTTCGTAAAGCACTCACCGAAGGTAAATTGAAAGGACAGGAGGGTGGCCGCACACTATTGCCCCCCATGCCCTGGATGAATTATAAAAGCCTTTCTGAAAAAGAAATCAGCAATATTTTCGCTTACCTGAAAAGCATCAAGCCTGTAAAAAATATGGTTCCGATGCCGGTGGCACCCGGGGCATGGTAATCTTTTGCGGGTATGCATGACCGGTATCAGTAATTTTTTGGTAGTCAAAACACGAATATGAAGGCATATAACGACACATTTTTTGCCCCGCAACTATTCATCAACAGTGGTGTATACGATATCAGTTTTTACCAAAATGCATTCAATGCCAAAGAGCTTCGCCGATGGAATAACGACGATGGGAGCCTACATGTTGCAGAACTGTCTGTCAATGGAGCGCTCTTTCATGTGCATGAAGATAAACCAGCAGCAGGTTTGCTGAGTCCTTCCAGGAATAATGGCACTACTGCATTGATCGGGCTTTTCGTGCCGGATGTGGATGCCTGTATGGAGCAGGCATTGGCTGCAGGGGCTACCTTAATATCAAAGGCTACTTCTTACGATTATGGCTACCGGCAAGGGGAGATTAAAGATCCATTCGGTCATGTATGGCTGATTGAAATGAAAATATAAAAATAGACCAGGCTTTACTGATTTTAGTATTTGAACATGGATAACAGAACACACACCATCGAAACATGGGATAAGGTTGCCGAGCTCTATCAAAGCAAATTCATGAGCCTTGATGCGTATAACCATGGCTACGACCTTTTCAGTTCCCTGCTGCAACCTGGAGGGGCATCCATATTGGAAATTGGATGTGGCCCCGGAAATATCACGAGCCAATTGCTGGCCAGGCGGCCTGATGTGAAGGTAACGGCTACTGATGTTGCTCCATCTATGATCGAACTCGCCAAAATTAACAACCCCGCAGCAACCTGTTTTGTGATGGATTGTAAAGATATCCTCAATATATCACCCGGTTTCCAGGGCATTGTTTGTGGCTTTTGCATGCCTTATCTTTCAAAGGAAGAATCTGTCAAATTTTTCGCAGATTGTACCCAATTATTGACAAGCAATGGGATTGTATATCTCAGTTTAATTGAAGGCGATTATGAATCATCAGGGTTCGAAACCAGTAGCTGCGGGAGATACCACATGTTTGTTCATTATTACAGCGAAACTTTTATACGGCAATGTTTCCATGAAAATGGCTTTGAAATATTGCATTTCGAAAGACTCGTATTTGAGCGGCCGGGAAAACCGCCTTCATCCGAATTAATATGGATCGTTCAGAAAATAAAGTGATCAAATCATATAGTGTATGTTCATCTAAATACAAAACCTTAAAAGCATTTTCCGGTATGAAAATGTTACTGATCATAGCATGTTTAATTTTGTTCCAGGTAAATTCTGTTGCACAATTGCCGGTTAACAAGGTTTATCAACAAATAAAGGAGAAAAGCATTCACCGGGGTGAGACCAACTGGCACCAGGTAGATTCAGCATTTGCCGCCAGGCTGGCCGCTGCAAAATCGGCAAAGGATACCATCAACAGCCTCGTGCGGGTATTTGAAATGATGAACGACTACCATAGCCAGGTGATCTATAATCATAACGCCTATGCGAATTTTCCTGATTTTCCCGACAGTATTTTTCAAAAACTACGTCCATTGGTAGTTAAGGCGCAGCAGGAGAGTGGGCGTATACGTACACAATTTTTGAATCAGCAGGTGCTCTATGTACAGGTGCCGGGCATCCAGGCCCAGGGGGAACAGGTGAACAGGATGGCACAGGCATTATCCGACAGTATCTGCCGTTATTCACAACTCCAGCCCAAAGGATTTATTATCGACCTTCGCCTCAACATGGGTGGCCAACTGTCCGTTATGTTATCTGGCCTGCAACCCTTACTGGGGAATGGATACATTGGTGGCGGTGTTGATTTGACTCAAAAGGAAACCAAACGATTCGAGATGGTTGCAGGCAACCTGGAGATTAATAAAAAGGCCATGACATCGATATGGCATCAATGCCAGGGATCATTTGAGCAAATGCCGGTAGCTGTTTTAATTGGCCCCGTTACAGCTAGTTCCGGCAGTATCACCGCCATTGCCTTTAAGCAACGGCCCAATACAATCTTTATCGGCGAACCAACGGCAGATGGTTATTCAACAGGGAATGATTATTTTTATTTCACTGAGAACCTGTTGCTGAATCTTTCAACAGAATATAGCCAGGACAGGAAGGGGATTGTTTACACGCATTCTGTGCATCCCGATCTGTTGATAGATGGGGATGTTGATTTTGATAACCAGGATAAGGATCCCGGAATTAAGGCAGCATTGAATTGGTTTCGAACAGCGTATGACCGGTAACGTTAGTTTAACCGTTGTGCAAAAAATGATCAATCATAAGAAATGAAAGCGACAAAATCAGTTATTCCTGCAGGGGTAGATCTATACATCGGATCCTTCCCGGACACTACCCGAATGAAACTGGAACAACTACGGGATATCATACGAGCCATCGCTCCGGAGGCAACGGAACACATCAGTTACCAGATGCCAGCCTATTCACTGCACGGGCCCATGGTATATTTTGCCGGGTATAAAAATCATATCGGTTTTTATCCCTGTGCATCAGGTATTGAAGTGTTTAAAGATGAATTCAGCAAGTATAAATGGTCAAAAGGAGCCGTACAATTCCCACTAGATAAGCCTTTGCCTGTTACCCTGATCAAAAAGATCGTAAGCTACCGGAGAAAAGAAAACCTGCAGAAAGCCTTGCTGAAGGGGAAATCTGCAAAGTAAATCCCCGGACGTTTGATCTTAATCACCCCAACCATATGTAATACATACAGCAAAAGGCAACCCAATGAGTTGCCTTTTGAATTTTTTAAAATTCAGTTGTCAGGTGACTTTTATTAGATAATCAATTCTCCATTACAAATTTCCTTCCGCTGTTGATCTTTTCGATCCCCGCAGAAGTGATGGATATGACCAGGGTATCTTCCAGGCTGGTTACAATCAATCCCTCAATTTCCAATAAACGCAGGTGTTGTTGAATAACGCCCCATTCCTGGAATTGACGCAATATGATTTCCCTTGGTCGGCATTTGTATGTTTCCGGTTTAGGGTCTTCCTTAGTGATATTATATAAAGTAAGTAGTGTTTTATAATGGGCTTCCATGCGATAAATATATTTTAAATTGATGGAATGCGATTGAAAATTTATTGACAAGTTTTTAAAATATTGGGGAGAATATTTGTAAGTAGGCATTTAACCCGGCCTACCGGCCGTATTAGAATTTTTTCTACAAATAAAACCCAATTAAACATTCAATTTAGTTGAAAACCAGCAACCCATTCCCTGGCATCCCGTTTACAACAAGAGATTGCCAATTCCTGTCACAAATATAGATGATATCCATCATATGTTTGTGACGTAAAGGGCCTCTATTTTGTAATCTGCTTTTTTGAGTAAAACAATACTTAATACTGAATCGGGTGAATATGGTTTTGTGAAGCTTTCAACGAATACCTAATCTGAATCTATGTCAATAAAACGAAATGCCCGATTCGGACTGATTAAAGGCGTGATCATCCTCCTTTTATTGATCTCAACCATCATCATTTTTTATATTTTGGAAACACGCCTGGTAGTGGAAAGCGCCAGACAGATTTCCAGAACCCAGGAAGTGATGTACCGGTCCGAAAAACTTTTATCCCTGTTCACTGAAGCCGAAACGGGTGCCCGGGCATACTTACTTACCGGGAATGAATTTTATAAAAGATCATTCAATATCGCCCGGGATGAATTGCCCGGCGCTGGCAAGGCTTTACATGCACTGGTTACAGAAAATAAGCTGCAAATCCGCTACCTCGATTCACTTGATCAGATTGGTAATGAGAGGCTGAAGTATTCAGATAGGATCATCCGGTTAAAACCAAATTTAATATTGATTGAAACACAACAAATCGTGACCCAGGGCAACAGTGTCGATTACCTCAATGCCATCAGGCTGATCACTAAAAAGTTTCAGCAACTGGAAAACAATATCATGGAACAGGTCATCAAAACCAACCGGCAGGCCGCTTCCTTTCAATATGTATTATCGCTGATCATTATTGTGACGCTGGTTTTGCTCCTCATCCTTCTAATCCTCAAAGAAAAAAGATCTGCTACTAAAAGATTCAGGCAATATTCGGAAGATATCTACCAGGGATTGCTGGAATCGGCCCCGGATGCAATGATCGTACTCAACCGACAGGCCAGAATCATTCTGGTAAATAAGCAAACCGAAAAATTATTCGGTTATACAAGAAACCAATTATCCGGCCAGGATGTCTCGATCCTTGTACCCGAAAAATACCGGAGGGTTAAATTTTACCATGGTTTTGAAGATAAAGGAGTAGATACAGCTCATCCTTTTGTCATGAGCCGTGAATTGCTGGCTTTAAAGATCAATGGCAGTGAATTCCCGGTAGAGATCAGTGCATCCTGGGTAACCGGAGAAAAAGAATCATTGCTATTTGTATCGGTCAGGGATATCTCGGAGCGAAAAGAAGATCAGTCAAAGATCGATTCCCTGGTGAAACAGGTCAACCAGGCAAATGACGCAATCTATATCCTGGATGAAAAGTTTTGCGTGAAGAGCTGGAACATGGGTGCGTATAACCTGTACGGTTATACTGAAGCAGAAGCGTTGGGAAAAAATCCATTCTATTTGTTGAATGTAGATAAGGATACAGTTTTTTTTGATAAAACGATTGCAGAAATAGCCAGGAATAATTATTGGAAGGGCGAGCTCAAACGACACAGCAAATCAGGCGATGAACTCTATATCCACAATTCAGTGACCACGATCCAAAACCAGCATGATCAGATCACAGGCTACGTTGTAGTGGGACAAGATATCACTGGAGAAAAGAAACTCAGGGAACAGGTAAACCACCTGGCCGCCATAGTAGAACAATCATCAGAAGCTATTATCTCACGAAATGTTAACAGGGAGATCAGCAGTTGGAACCAGGGTGCAGAGAGAATGTTCGGCTTTACACGCGATGAAGTGTTGGGCAAATCTGCGATACAAATTGGTATGATCAGGTTTTCTACAGCCGAACTCGAAGATCTTGAAATGCATTTACAGCAAGAAGGAACATGGCGGGCAGAAAAACAATTATATCATAAAAATGGAAACATGTTTTATGGGGCCATCACGGCCAATGTATTGAAGGATGAAAACGGCCAGGTGACCTACATAGTATTTATCATCAAAGACATTAGCCTGCGAAAAGAGCTGGAAATAGCCTTGCAGAAGAATACCGAAGCGCTTGAATTGAAACTGGCCAAACGCACCGAAGATATCCTTAAAAGTGAAAAACGTTTCCGGGCATTACTTGAAAATAATTATGATATCATTTCCTTGCTCGATCGTTCGTTCAGGGTTTTTTACAGGAGTCCCTCTGCATACCGGATTACCGGTTGGTCGAACGAAGAACTGATTGGAAAGGATGGCACGGGTAATATTCATCCTGATGATATTCCAAAGGCACAGGAAATTGTACAGGAACTTATGCAGCATCACGGCAAACCCATCACTTGTTCATTCAGAAATATGCACAAAGATGGTCATTATCAAATGCTGGAAGGGATGGTGGTCAACCTGCTGGATAATGAAAATGTAAAAGCCATCGTGTTTAATTTCCGGGATGTAACCGATCGGGTAGAAGCCGATGAAAAATTATTGGCCAGTGAACAACGATTCAGATCGCTGATTGAGCATAGCGCTGAAGGGATCACCTTAACCAATTTCGAAGGCAAAGTATTTTACAGAAGTGCCAGTGCGGAAAAGATCATGGGGAAATTGCCATTAGATAAAACCATCAACAGGACGCATCCAGATGATATCATGCTCATCAGTGATATTACTGAAAGTTTGTTTAAGGAACCAGGAAAGCCATTTGAATTCCAGGCCAGGTTCATGCATGCGGAGGGCCATTATGTTTGGCTGGAAGGAACCTTTACCAATTTATTGCACGTGGATTCTGTAAAAGCCATTGTGGCCAATTTCAGGGATGTGACCAACCGTAAAATAACGGAAGAGAAACTAAAAGAAAGTGAAATTCATTTCAGGGATACGCTTGATGAAATGCTGGAAGGCGTACAGATCATAGGATTCGACTGGAAGTACCAATATGTAAATGATGCGATGGCCCAGCATGGTAAGTATAAAAAAGAAGAACTTATTGGGCATACCGTTATGGAAATGTATCCTGGAATTGAAGAAACGTCGATCTATAATATTTACGAAGAATGTTTCCGGGATCGTGTAACCATTCACCTTGAAAATGAATTTGTTTTTCCGGATAAAACAGTTTCCTGGTTCGAATTGAGCTTTCAGCCTGTACCCCAGGGAATATTCATACTTTCAGTTGACATCACCGAACGTAAACATGCCGAGCAAAAAGTGAACCAGCTCAATGCCAGTCTTGAATTAAGGGTATCACAACGTACCGAACAGTTAATGAAAATGAACCAGGAACTGGAAGCGTTTTCCTATTCTGTTTCACATGACCTAAGAGCACCGTTAAGAGCAATTCTTGGATTTACTAACATCCTGGAGGAAGATTACAGCAGCAAATTAGATGATGAAGCCAGGAGAATCACAGGGGTTATTAAAAATAATACAATCAGGATGGCTACCCTGATCGATGACCTGCTCGGATTCAGCCGCACGAGCAGGCATGAACTCATAAAAACCAATGTTAACATGGAAATCCTGGTTCGGGATATCATTTCCGACCAGGAAGGGGCTCCTTCTGAAAAATCCATTGAATGGAATATTACCACATTGCCGGTTGTGTATGCCGACCCGGGTAGCCTGCGGCAGGTATGGATAAACCTCGTTTCCAATGCAGTAAAGTATTCCGGCAAAGAGGAAACTCCACGAATTGATATTGGCTCACAGGAAGGAGTAGACGAAACCATTTTTTATATCAAAGACAATGGAGTAGGTTTTGATGAGAAGTATAAGGAGAAGTTATTTAAAGTATTTCAAAGGTTGCATCGCAATGAAGAATTTGAAGGCACCGGGGTAGGTTTGGCGATCGTGGAAAAGATCATATCAAAACATGGAGGCCGCACCTGGGCAAGCTCTGTGAAAGGAGGTGGCGCTACATTCTTTTTTACACTTCCTTCAAATGGTTGAAACAATAAAATTTCACTTTTGAATTAATTCAACTCTCCATCCACAAAATACATATCTATTTCCCCGATGTTTTTTGCGGATATCTTTCCCCGGTAGGTGCAGGCAAAACGGTGATTAACCAATTCATACGTAGCTGCAGAAATATTGATTTTTCCCGGTTCGCCATTGCTTTCCATCCTGCTGGCAATGTTCACCGTACCTCCCCAGATATCATAAGCATATTTTTTCTTTCCTACTACACCTGCTACCAACGCTCCCGTATGTATGCCAATGCGCATATCCCATACCGGTAGGTTCTTTTCAATCCTTTCCTGGTTTCGTTGATGAACAAATTGCTGGATGTCCATACTGGCCTTGATAATATTGTAAAGATGACCATCATCCGGCGTCGGAATACCACCGGCACACATATACGAATCCCCGATGGTCTTGATCTTCTCCAGGTTGTATTTTTCGATGATCAGGTCAAAGGCAACAAAACACTCATTCAGTTCGGTAACCACATCCTGTGGCGACAAAGCATCTGCCAGTTTCGAAAAACTCTTGAAATCGGTAAACAATACCGATGCTCTTTCGTAATACCGGGGTGTGGCATTGCCGGTCTTCTGTAATTCCTGGGCAACTTCCTGTGGCAGGATATTTAATATAAGACTTTCAATTTCGGCATTCTGCCGGTCGAGTAATGTATTAACCTTGATCTTATTGCGGTAGTTCCTGTACAGGATGATGGCAATGATCAATGCGATGATCATACCCGCGATCAGTATGTTCTTTGCTACGTTTTGTCGTTTCAGTTCAAGGTCCTGCACCACTTTATCCTTGGTAAGCAGGTCTACCTGGGCCTGTTTTTTCTGTATGTCGAAATTGAATTGCAATCCCGACATCTTTTTATCAGTATCAATATTATACAATGAATCCTTGATGCCTGTAAGCAACGTTTGGTAGGTAAAAGCATGTTCATAATCCGATAACTGCGCATAGGCTTTGGCCAGCCCGGAATAGGTGTTTTTCAGTTCGCTGTTGGCAATGCTGATGCCCAATGCAATGGGCTCGGCCTGTTTATAAAAACGAATGGCTTCCGCAGCTTTGCCCTGCAGGCTGTAGGTATCACCCAGGCTGTTGAGCGATTGTGCCATGTCAATATTGGCATCCAGTTTTTTTGCATATTCAAAAGCACGTTGATGATATTGTATGGCCGTTCCGAATTGCCCACGTTTCTGGTACACCCTCCCGATGTAATTCAGGGCCAGCGGGTAATTTTCGGTTCCTTCAAAATCTTTAAGCGATTCTTTAAAGTAGGGAAGGGCCAGGCTGTCTTCATTGCGCAGGAAATAAATTTCGCCAATATTTGCATTGGTCGTACCCAGGATGCCATTGTCGCCAAATGATTTGGCCAGTTGAAGTGCTTTAAAATAGTAATCGAGTGCTTTATTATGAGTGGCCGGTTTATTCGAGTACACGGCACCGATATTAAGTAAGGTGGTGGCGATTCGCAGTGAATCAGTTGTCTGTTCTGCCAGGTTGAGTGCCTTCAGGTATAATTCCAACGCCTTGGCATTATCGGCCTGGTTAAAGTAAACGGTTCCTTCGTTACTCAGAATATTGGCCTGCCCCGCCTTGTCGCCCAGCGAATCGAAAATGGCCAGCGAATGTTCATAATTTTCAATGGCTTCTACATATTTACCCTGCATCACATATACAAGTCCGAGTCCTTTAAATGCATATGCCCGTCCCCGGTTATAATGAATTTTTTCCGAAAGCTCCTTGGCCAGTTGAGCATAACGAATGGCTTCAGTGGGGCTGGTGCCCAGGTATTCTCTGTTCAATGCCAATAGCGCATTCACTTTTACCGAGTCTTCCTTTCCATTATTCACCAGTTTCAATAAACTATCCGTCGCCGACTGTTGGCAGTATGCTGTTGTAGCTAAAACCACCAGCTTCACTATGACGAATATTTTTTTCATGTGCATTCAAAGATAATAATATCCTGCTGGTATAACAATCCCGTTAAACAGAACAGGCTGCACTGATTAACGGGATCGTTGCATCGTGGTTTACAACCGTTATTGCTTGAAAACCTTCAACTGCTTTATTTCATTTTCAAACCTCACATTTATGAAATAGATGCCGGTTCTTAAACCGGCCAGGTTCAATTCCATTCCACCAGTAGCCATTTTCCTGGCGGGGATGCCTTTGTATATTTTTCCTGATACATCTAATACCTGTATATCTTGCGCTGATGCGATTTGTCGGCCGCTTACTATAATAAGCTTGTCAACTACCGGGTTAGGATATGCGCTGATTTCTTTGCCTGAAAGGCCGACAGCCTTTGTTGCCACAGGTTGTTTCACTGCAGTCGCCGGGGTTTGATCGGGCAATCCATTGCGGGTATAGATTACTGGCGGGCATGCTGTTGAAGAAGGCGTAGCCGTAACAGAACAGGTTGTTTTATGACTTCCACTGTATGTCGTTAACGTCCATTTTAAAGAGGCACCATTGAAATATACATCAAAGCTGCCTGTGCCTGGCATAAATACCACGGGTAATGTGCCGCTATACGTTCCAGCAAGACTATTGCTGCTGCCAACCGGTACATATACCGGTGTGGCATTTGAATTGGTATAAGCAAACCTTGCCATATAAGCATATCCCGAAGGATGATTGGTCACTGGAGCAACACAGGTGAGTTTTGGTACCACATTTTTAGCACCTGAACCCTTTGGATTGATGTACAGTTTGTTGCTTACATAGCTGATATTGTACTTTGTATTATTGCTCAACACCATACCATAAGGTGTAATGGTATACACGCCGGCCGCACCGGTGCAGGTAGGACTGATGCTGTATTTTGGCGCTGTTGTAATCGTACTTTGGTCATTGTTTACAAAACCACTATAAGTAGAAGTGTAGGTTGGTAATGGATCGCCCTTGAAAATGAATTTCAGATCAGCCGTTACCGTGAGTGAGCGTTTGTTCACGGTTAATGACCCGCCCGTATTTACAATGTTATAAATGTTAGAAGACCCGCCTATCAGGTTGATCGGGTAGGTGCCGGGAACAGAAGTTCCGGTAGCCGTTGTTGTTGCCTGCGGTGCCGTGATGGAAGCCGGGCCATCATTGTTCAAAAATCCTGAATAACTGATCCTGAAAACCGGGTTGGCATCTCCATATATCCTGAATGTATCAACAGCCTTTGCCGTGAGCGTTGCTTTGCCAATGGTAAGGATGCCCGGCTGGTTATTGAATAAATAATTACCTGCCGAACCACCACTAAGGCTGATCGGGTACTGGCCAGGTAAATCACTATTCACTGCTGAAGTGGATGACAATGGAGGAGTGATGTCTGCAGGGCCATCATTGAATTTGAATCCATTGTATGTGATCCTGAAAACCGGGTTGGCTTCTCCATATTTACGGCTTGTATCTACAGCTTTTGCTGTAAGTGTTGCCTTATTTACCGTCAATAATCCATTTATATATTCAATGGTATAGTTTGAAGATGGCTTTACCGGTGCCGATGCAAAAGTACGGTAGGTGCCAGCCCCGATCTGTTGGGTGTTTGCCACAACCTGGTCATTTTGGTCACGGGTACTGTATTGGAATGCCGCATCGAATACAGAATCCACATTGTCTTCATACTGGAATCCACTAACCACACTTACCGGTGCAGGTGCGGCAGTACCATAACTGATCACGGCCGTATCGGTTCTAACGGTAAGGGGTACAGGCGTAATGGTAAGTTTACCCAATGCATATTGAATATCGAAATTCTCTGATAAAAATGATCCGGGTACAATGGAATGTTGCCCCACCGTAGTGCCCGTTACCATGTTGATCGATTTGAAATCATACAGTACATCTCCCGCCGGCGCATTCACATCATCTTCATCGATGATCACCACTTCTTCTGAATTGTTAACGCCCACTGTACTGCTGTTGATGAAAGGGAAGCCATTTGATAAAGCCCTTCCATTGATCGTGGCCGTTCCGTTCGATAAGGCCCTGCCATTCGATAAAGCCCTGCCGTTCAACAATGGCCCTGCATTTACCAGGTTGGTTGCCAATGAGTCTTCCTGGTAATCAAAAATAGATTTTACAGCAAGGTCTACGATATGGGTAACCTCCGTAACGAATGTTCCGTTTGACAGGGCACGACCGTTCGACAAAGCCCTTCCATTCGATAAGGCCCGCCCGCTGGCCATCACACTAAGGTTTTCCAGGTCGGCAGGCGTTAGTGCTCTTCCATTCGAAAGCGCCCTGCCATCAACCAATGCAATGGCATCAATGGCCAGGTTGCTGGCGTAATTTGTAACCAGGTTATCGAGGAATACAAGTTTTTCGCTCTCGGCAATATTGCCATCAGGATAAGTATAATTATAATGGATGTCGCCGATCTTCTCTCCATATACCAATGTCGTATCCCTCGGCGTAATGAGCAGTGGCATTTTAGTGACCGATAATACACCGTTCACAAATACATGATTATACAATTCAAGGATACCTGCATCAGTTGGGTTTTGCGGATCCAATACCCGCATTGAATCTTTGATCACATAATTTCCTACATTACTGTTAGGCGTAGCCGCCGTTAGGTGATACAGGTTATCGAGTCCCAGTTCCGCCAGGGTAAGACCAGTATTTTCGAATGGAACATTGTCGACCGTTATACCCGACGTAAAGGCCGGCAATTGTTCTCCGTATTTCTTTGTCTTACTTTCTGCCGTGATCACCACTGTTTTCTTAACCGGTGTAAAGAAGTACAGTGAATTTGAAAATCCTCCATCAATTCCATTGGCCGAAACAGGGGGCGTATATACCTGTATCGCAGGGTTACCGGTGAAAGCAGGTATGGTGGCCGATAATTGCGTACTGTTTACGATTGTTGTTGGTAAAGGGGTTCCGCGGAACGTGATCACCGATTGCTGATCGAGATAATTACCACCTACATTTACAATGATGGGTTGCGGTCCTGGTGTGCTGCTCGGTGCCTGCAGGCTTACGATCTCTGGTTTTGGCGTAGCGAAAGTTCGCATGGCTTTGTTAGCCTGTATGAATCCAAAACCTGTGTTGAAATCAAAGCCAGGGCTATCCATGTCAATGGCAGTCGTTTCGAGTAATGTTCTCAGATCGGATGGCGTGATGGTTTCATTGGCATATTTCTTTTTGCCCTGCATCAGCAAGGCTGCTACAGCTGCAGCATGTGGAGCCGCGGCGGAAGTACCAAAGAAATTAGGGAAGATATCTCCGTCAATATCGGGACCACCAAGATTAACCGTGGTATTGCCTCCATTGGGTGCGGTGAATTCTGGTTTGTTACGGATAACATTATTTACCGGTGTACCGCCACGGGAGGAGAATGAGGCTACCGTTGGTGGATTTACCCCAAATGCCGGGGTATTGCTGTATAATACGGCCCCTACTGCAATGGCGCCCGCCGCATTGGCTTGTCCAACAATGGTTGAATTGCCGGAATTGTATTCACTCACGATACCATTACCACGGAAGAATACATACTTGAACCGTACATTACCGTTGCCGGCTGCCCGAACAATGAGAATATTGGTAGTGGTATTTTGGGTAACGGTGAAGGGTAGTACTTCCAGCGGATCGCCGCCGATATTGTTCCTGTTAAAACCAAACAAAACATTTCCGCTGTTATCTGATAAGTAAATATCAAGATCATTAACGGTACCGGTTTGTGTTTGTCCTAATGAGTAGATGTCATCTTCCCATTGTAACACTGCCGTATAGGTGCCGGGCGTTAAAGTTATGTTCTGGAATACATCACCTCCTCCAAAATTATGGGCACTGCCTGAAATTCCCGCAGGTGTGGTTGTTGGCGTAAATGTATTCTGGTATGATTGGTTCCCGAAATTTCCGGCAGATGAAAAATAGCTGACCCCTTTACTCACCACCGAATCAACGGCCCTGGCTACAACGCCATCCTGGAAGAAAGGTTCTGTGATGAAAGTTATATCATCTACAATGATATGGCAACTGTCTTGCTGCAATTGCAGAATGCCCTGTGCAAAATCTCCTGCGCTGATGAAACCTGTTCTGAAAGCCAGTTCAGCCTTTGGTGCAATATCATGTACGATCTGCAACATCGCCCTTCCTTCATCTGAACGTTTGCCATAGGGATACTCTTTCAGCACATGTACAGGCTTACTATTATCCGGATTTTGTATACCCGGCAGGTCTTTATTCTGCACATCTGTTAGGGCAGGATTGCCAGGGGTGGTATTATAACTGTCTGATATTACCCCAACCTTGATGCTGTCTCCATCCAGGTCATATCCATTTCTAACAAAACTGCTGTTAAGGGCGCTATCACCTTTTGATGCTACGATTCCACTATTGCCCAGCGGCGGATATACCGGCCTGCAATAATCGATCAGGGTTGGAAGACTATCAAGTTTCTTCAGGTTTACAATGGGATATTTTCCGGTGATGATGAGGGAGTTTGGACCATTATCTACCAATTCTGTGATGCCATATGGCGTCGTTTGCAATAAACTAAGCAGCGTATTGTATTGACCAACCCTTGAGATCACTTCGATCATCACACTGTCTTGCCGGAGGATAAAAATATTCTGTGCAGTATCGGTTACAAAACCAAAATAGAGGTATAAGGAATTCAATTCCGACCCGATGAGGTTTTCGAGTTTGCCATTTGGTGGCGGTGGATAGTAAGGGAAAATACATTGGATAAAATTCACCTGCACTGTATCGGTTGCCACACAGCCACCGGAGGTATTGGTAACCGTTAGTACATATTTACCCGGTTGATCTACCGTCGGCGTTAACGTTGTGCCACCCGAAACAATATGTCCCGGTCCATTCGGTGCCCAGCTGTATTGAACACCTGGTGAGCTTGAGCTTCCGCTGAGTTGTACGGATGTAATAGAACAGGTCAGATCTTTATCAGGGCCGGCATTTACATTAGGTGTCGAGCATCCGGCAAGGGCTGCATAGATGATGGTGACGCCGCATTGTATATTCACCTGGGTTGCGCTGAGCAAAGCACCGGTAAGGTTACTGTTACCCGTACCCGAACCAATTTTAATGCCGGCATAAGGCGCCCAAACAGTTCCCAACCATCTTGAACAATTAGAACTATTGGATCCATTTGCAATTACAAACGAATAGTTACCTGCAGAGCAACTTGAACCCGTGCCATGCGTTTCCGTATAGATGCGGGAAGCACTGCCGCCATTGGTCATGCTGGCACTGACTTTATTCAGGTCTATATCGCCGTGAACATAAATCTTGAAAATGCCTGTGCTATTGTTATTGAAATTAAAAACAAAAGTATTATTGGTGCCAGTATTCTTGATGGCTTTGAAAGTATATTCACCAGCGCCATTTAATGTGATGGTCTTGCCCCCGCTGAGGGTAAGGTTTCCATAACTACCGGGAACGATGGTTTGAGTTGTACTGATATTTGTTGCACCAAAATTTGGAAAATTGGTGATAGGCATCATTTGTGGTAGTGTCGGCAGGGTAGGCGTTCCCGTTACATTACCGCCGCCAGGTGTTGGACCTGTATATGTAGTGCCGCTTGGATGCGTTACTTTACCAGTGACCGTACCTCCACTCACTTTTACATTTCCTTTCACATCAATGTTGCCGCCAAGGTTGGCACTTGAACCTACAGACAGGATATAGCCGGTTGCAGCATAGGTATTTGCCGCCGTGATCTTACCCGTTATTTTGTTGCTGTTACTAAGCGATATGGTTCCCCCGCTGTAAAGGTTACCCGTTACCGTTGCATTGCCGGTTGATTTGATCAGCCGGTAGCTTCCGATAGAACCACCCTGTATGTTTGAAGATGAGCCCAGTTGTACGCCGCATCCGGGAGAGGGAGCAGCAGACAATCCGGCTCCGCCAGGGCAATTGCCATTGCCTCCAAACAAAACAAATTCTGAAATATTGAGCTGTTGTGCTTTAGCTCCAAAAGAGAGTATAAAAAGCATGATCAAAAACGAAGGAATCGTCTTTTGGTAAAACGAAAAATTGATTGGATGTATCATGGCAGATAAGTTAGTTTTAGCTGTTTAATAATTAAAAAACGCTCATGTTTATCCGCATGTAATGCATGCATGATAACACAATGGTTTATCTCTTGTAGTTGCCAGGTAAAATGATGTAATAGGGTGTTGTAAAACTTGGGAGCAGGTGATTTTTGAAGGGTATTGAACAGGTCGCTTTTGACAGGGAGGAAAATTAATGTTTTTTATAGCAAATTTCAAGGGTTTTTTAAGATTGCGTATAAATACCTGATAAATTGTTTAAGTGTATTACTTATTGAGCTTTAGGGCGTTTGATAAATTTACCAGTCAATCTTAAGCAAAGGTTAACTGATCCCTTTTCGACTGATTTTCAAAGCTGTTTTGTATATTTAGGGCCATGAAAGAACGTGTCTACCGTATTTTAAACATCAAATTTTCCGAATCGAGCCAGGTATTTGATCTACTTACGGTGCAGTTCTTCATCGGCTTGGCCAACGCCCTTGTAAATATCATTGCCTTTACCCTGTTTATTTACAATTTTCCTATTCATTCATTACCGGTTGTTTACCTGGTGATTGCAGGCTTATTGATCCTTTTGAACATTTTTTACGAATGGCTCGAACACCGGTTTTCCCCCCTGGCCTTATTGAAATATATTATCGTCTTTGCCGCCGGTCTGCTGGTTTTGTTATGGTGGGGAGTTTCATTTTGGGATAAAAACACATTTATTTTCATACTCCTGGTCGCCAGTGTATTGATTTACATGATCACAGGCTATGCTTTTTGGGGACTGGTTTCTTTGTTGTTTAATGTACGGGAAAGCAGGAGGGTGTTCTCTATTGTTGGCTCGGGCGATATTCCTGCCAAACTGATCGGTTATATCGCCGGTCCGTTATTGATCCCATTTGTGGGCATCAATAACTTGTTATGGCTGGCTGTCATTTCCCTGGTTACCGGTTTCTTCCTGTTTAGCCGTTTCATCCGTAAAAAAAGCTGGGATTCGCTCAAAATGAAATCACATGATCATGCACATCATGAGCATCACATTGGCAAACGCCAGGGACTGGTTAGTTTTTTCTTTAAGAATAAATTGATTTTTGCGATATCCTTGTTGTCTGTGTTGAGCTACAATGTTTTCGTGCTCATCGACTTCACATTCATATCCCAGGTAAAGCTTCGTTTCGAGAATATTTCCGACCTCGCTGCCTATATCGCCATCTTCTTTGCATTTGGAAGGTTGATCGCCCTAACCTTTAAATTGATCTTTACCAGCCGGGTAATAGAACGATTGGGTGTGGTATCAAGTTTATTCATTACCCCGGTTGCCCTGTTCCTGTTTTGTTTATTGTTTTTCCTGTTCCGTGATCATTCAAATTATAACCTCTTCATTTTTGGCCTCATGGCCATGCTTACCGAAGTACTCAGGTCTACCATGCAGGAACCTGTTTTCTTTATTCTGTTTCAACCCCTGAAAGAAAACCTTCGGTTGAAAGGGCATATCATCTCAAAAGGGTACATGTATCCACCTTCGTTGATCATTGTGGGCCTGTCCCTTTTATTTTGTTACAACACTGGTATCGAATTAACCATTCATTTGGCCATCAAAGTGGTATTGATCAATTTATGCATCTGGGCAGCCATCATATTTTTGATCAGGCGCACCTATCTTAATACAGTACACGCATCTATCCAGAAAGGTATATTCAGCAGTGATGATATCTATATAACCGATCAGCGTACAAATGAGATCCTCCTGAATAAAATAAATACAGGTGGTAAAATTGAAGTGATCTATGCACTAAATCTCCTTGAAAAATCGGGCTATGCCAATTTCACCGAAATGCTCGAAATGCAACTGGCCGAAGGAAAAGATGTGGAAGTGAAGAAGTATGCGCTCGACAGGCTTGAAGTAAAAGGCAATACCCGAACTACTCTTTTGCACGACCTGCTGAAACAGGAAGCCGATATTGAATTACAACAGAAAGTCGTTGGCCTTCTATGTAAGTATGATCCGGCATACCTGAAAAAAGCTTCTGAGAATATTGCTTCACATGATTACAGCATCCGGAAGATCATTGTTATCAACCTGCTCAATCAACGGGAATTTAATTATCTTTTCAGGGCCGGCAGTGAGATCAATAACCTGCTTCGTTCACCCGATCCCGTAGAAAGAGAACTCGCCATCGAGATCATCAGCGAACTCAAACATGTTCAGTTTTCAAATGCCATTGAAACATTGATCAACGATCCGGAACTTTCAGTAAAGCGCCAGGCAATCAATGCAGCCTGTAAGCTGAATATAGAATCCTTGTTACCTGTTGTGATCAGGCATCTTGATATTCCTACCGAAAAGAATATCGTGTTAAAGGGATTGCAATTATATGGGGATAATCTTTTTGAAGACATGAACCGAAACCCGGCTATGTTTTCCGATAAATACGTAGCCGAATTTGTAAAGATCGCCGGAAGGGTGAAAGGGCGCTTTTCTACATCTTACCTCATTTCGAAACTCGATACTGATGCGCATTTGAAAGATAAAGTAGTACACGCTTTATGGATCAAAGAATATGAACCTGTCAACGTTGCGGATAAGGAATCTTTCAGTGTGCTGCTACACCATTACCTGCGAACCAGCCTCGAAAAAGTGGATGATTATGCACAGGTGCCGCTGGGTAATGATGCCGACCTGATCAAACGATCGATTCGCAATGAAATAAAATACGACCTGGCCACTTCTTTAAAGATCTGCAGCCTGTTGTTCCGTAAAAAAGAGATCAACCGTATTTTAGAATTGATGGAGATCGATAACCACGATAAGTTATATAACGCAATGGAGATGCTGGAGTTGTTGCTACCGAAAAAAATATCCAAAGACCTGATCTTCCTGTTTGATTTCATACTGGATCCCGAACATACCAAAAAATTACCCGTAAAAAGAGAGATACAACATTTCTATAATAAAGTTATTTTTAATGAACCGAAACTGTACAATGCCTGGACGAAAGCCGTATGCGTATACTGTTCCTGGAGAAACCACGACCAGGATATTATGCAGAAATTAAAAAGCCAGGCACCATCAGATGAACACTACCTGGTTAAAGAAACAACTGCCTTTGTTTTGAACACTATAAAATAATTCATATGCTTATCGTAGAAAAAATATTGCTGCTAAAAAATTCAGATATATTTAAAAACTGCAGTGAGGTAGACCTGATCGAGATCGCATCGATCTGTGAAGAAAAACAGGTTGATAAGAATGTGACGCTCTTTAAAAAAGGGGATGCAGGAAACTGCATGTATTTTATTTATTCAGGTTCCGTTTCCATTCATGATGAGGAACACCAGTTGGCAGTGCTCGCAGAGAATGAAATATTTGGTGAACTATCGTTGCTTGATTCTGAAGCCCGTTCTGCAAGTGCTACAACACTTACGGACAGCATTTTTCTAAAAATAGAACAGGAGGCATTTTACGATGTAGTGGCGGTGAATACCGATATCCTGAAAGGGATCATGCGTACTTTGTGCAGGAGGTTAAGGGAGCAGGATAGGGTAACGGTTGAAATGAAAAAGAAAGTTTCATAGTCACCTGAGCAAACCGGCCAGGTTTGTCTTTTTTACAGGATCCCTTAATTCCCGGGATGATCTTGTATGATATTGATGATTCTCCAGGAAGAGAATCTGTAATTTTTTCCAGTCTTCTTCATCAGTGATCACACCATAATGAAAGAATTCTTCTTTTAAGTGTGAAGCGATCTCTTTGAAATCATTCCTGCCGAGGTAATCAAGGTCGGCATCACAGATGATCTCCTGTAATAAGCCAACTGGTTGTTGTGGAATTTTAGTGGCCATGATGAGGTCAACTACCTGTTGCTTGTCTTTAGGGCTGAAATGAAACTGCAGGGCATCTTTTAAAAAAATATCACAACCTTTTTTTTCATGTTCATTGTAGGTTTCAAGGAAACCCGTATCATGATAAAGTGCCGCAACTTTTAACAGGAACATCGCATGTTTGTCGGTAACACCTTCGGCCCGGGCAATTCTTTCCGATTGATGTAAAACATCCACTGTGTGGGCTTTGCAATGATACAGCATGTACGGATCAAGTCCGTTCAACTTCAAGAGCACCAGTTGCTGTATTTTATCAAATTCAGTGCCGGCCATCGGGGTATGGTTGTTTGCTTATACTAATATAATTAAAATAACATTACTTGTATACTTCCTTATTATATACGTTGAAACAGGCAAAAGGTTTGAATTTGGCTGTTAATAACCGGATGTTTCAATTAAGTTTCCCGAGCATTCCCGTAAACGGGATTTATACTAACTTAGATAATAATCATTTTGTACTATTAAATGGCTGCGAGTTTATTTTCAGGGAACTGAAGTTGAAGCTACAGTAGTGCAAAAGCTTAATCAGGGCTCCATCCCGAAAAAGGATGTAATTTTTTCGGGGCTCTTTTTTTGCGGAACGTCCCGATGAGCGAAGCGATTTCGGGAGTACTTTTTTTGCTTGCCCCGACGAGCGAAGCGGAACTCGGGGGAGAAGCAAAAAAGTAAAAGTAAAATAACAAAAGGGTTTCAATGATATATTGATGGTTAAGATTATTCAATTTTACAACTTATTTAAACATTATTATGAAAACTGCCATCATAACAGGAGCATCCGGAAATATGGGACAAGCCATGGTAACCAAATTCCTTTCAGCCGGTTACCGGGTAATTGGAACAGCCCTGCCACATGAAGCAGCTTCACCTGCCAGCGATGACAGATTGTATGAAGTAATACCGGTAAACCTGGAAGTGGAATCGGATGCGGAAACATTTATGAAGTCTGTAATAGAAAAGCATGGAACAGTGGATGTACTTATCTGTACAGTAGGTGGATTTGCCATGGGTGATATTGCTAAAACAGCTTCAGCAGATATCCTCAAACAATATAAACTCAATTTCGAAACGGCCTACCATGTAGCCCGCCCGGCCTTTGCTCAAATGATGAAGCAAGAAGCAGGTCGTATATTCCTGGTTGGCTCACGGCCTGGGCTAAACGCAAAATCGGGAAAGGGTATGGTCGCATACAGCCTCGCTAAATCACTCATCTTTCACCTGGCCGATTTGTTGAATGGAGAAGCAGGGCATAGCAATGTAGTCACCAGCGTATTGGTTCCCAGTACCATTGATACGCCGCAAAACCGCAAGTCGATGCCCGATGCCGATTTCAGCACCTGGGTGCAGCCCGGCGCTATCGCCGATACGGTTTATTTCTATTGTACCTATGAGGCAGCCGCCATCAGGGAGCCTCTGATTAAATTATATAATCAAGCCTGATACTAAATAATAGATCGTATTTTTTATAAAGGAGTTTCAAATTCGTTTTCAGGGAACTGTAGTTGAAGCTACAGTAGTGCAAAAGCTTAATCAGGGCTCACTCCCGAAAAAGGATGTAATTTTTTCGGGGCTCTTTTTTTGTTACTTTTTTGGAGAAGCAAAAAAGTAAAAGAGAAATTGATAAAGAAGTTATAAACATGCGTGTTGTTTTTGTAAAAATTAATACTGCAACACTAAATATGAATGAAAATGTTTTTACGGATCACGCTGATACACGGTGATCCAGTTGGCATGACAGAAAGGTTGCCAGGGAACAGCAGCCAGGTTCACCGTTGAATCTACCAATGGCCGTGGAGGTTGCCGGTTTATACTCACCTGACCGATGGCATAGACCTCTGCATTTGGAATTCCCTTTTTATTAAAATCATTTTTCAATCGCTGTGCATATTGCCAGATGATATCAGGACTGCCTGAAAGCCACATCATATGTGCTTTGGAGAATATCCGCGATGGTTCGATTGTCCAGGTTTTACCACTCGATGGATCCTTTACCTTAAAATGCACGGTGCCACTTTTGGTACGCATCATCATCTTCCAACCCATGCGATAACCTTCTTCGGTCCAGAATACATGACCAGGGTAAAACCATGACCGCACCGGCAGGTAGAGTTGAAAAAGAAAATACAGGCACAGGAATATGCTGATTGTTTTTCTGCCCGAAACAAGGGTCGTATTTATTTTCGGGTACAGGTTATTGTTAGATTCCTGTGAAAAAAATATCCTCCGGATTGATTGGGGATCAAAGAAAAAGATTGCCAGCGAAATAGACAGGTAAGGAAATATGCCAATGCCGAATGTGAATGAGTTGAACAGGTGGAAAATGCAAAAAAGGATGAAGGCAACCTTCCGGGTCTTTTTCCAGAGCAGCAGGGGAACGATCAGGAGATCGAATAAAATGCCGGTATAGGCGATCAATACCGGGAACCATGCCTGCCCATATAATATTCCATATACCCGGTGCATGCTGAGCCTTGAAAAGCGGATCATGAGGAATTTACCCGAGAGCCAGTCTGCATCCAGCTTACTAATGGCTGCGAAAAAAAATACAATAGCTACCTGCGCTATAAAGATCCAGGTGCACCAGGCGGGGCAGGTATTCGTTGGCGTTATACGGCCTCTCCGGGCATCCACTGAACGAAAACCATGGGCAGGTACCAGCACCATGAACCAGCAAAGCAACAAGACAAGATAGTGGTGATTGTTGTAATCTGATTTTTGCATCAGGTATAAAATGCTCCACATAGCAGCAAAAGCAGCGGCGCAGAAACGGTACCAGGCACCCAGCAGGATTCCCAGTGCCAATACAGCCATTAATGCAACATACCAATACATACCGTTGCCGGGTAGGGGCTGCAGGAAATCGAAACCGATAAAGTTGAATGTAAAGGGCGGCGCAATATAATTTTTATACACAGAGCCATTCAACAGGCTGGCAATAGAATGATACAGCAAAAGGAATCCAAAACATATACGGAAAAGAATCAATCCACTGTTGTCGATGGGAATAAATAACCCCTCCCATAACTTTCCTGCGGGATATGATCTATCCTGCATACCTGGAAAAAGTTTTTGTTCCATGGATGTTCCGGGCATGTTTATCGCAGTTAAAGGGGCGCTTTTTCAAAGTTGGCCATTTTATTTAAAATGCCGTCACTTCTTTTTTGTTTTCAGGTATTCAAGCGCTTTCAACAGTACCGGGTCCCGCTTTTGAATGTAATCTGACAGGGTTTGTTTTACTTCGATGTCTGGCTTGATGCCATATCCAACAAATTCCCTGCCATCGGGGTAAGTGTCTTTTTTAGTGCAAACCCTTGCCAGGCCACCTCCCGGCAGATCGAACAGGTAAGGCTGACCGGTACTGCCAAAACTATTGGTGCCTATCTTCGTCATGTGTTTCTGATTGTCGGCAAAGATCAAAAAATCTTCTGCAGCCGATGCAGTATTATGTCCGAGCAATATTACCGTTGGCACTACGATCCGTGGTGCGTTGAGTTTGATCGTATCCGGTGAATAATCAAAATGATAATAATATTGATCAAGGTAAGAAAGCATAGATTTCTTTTGCCATTCATTATTCAGGGTGTCGGCTGCTTTAGTGTATTTTCCCCAGGCTTTAAAGGAAGGGATGTGTTGCCTGCTCATGTAACGTGAGCCATAAAGCACTTTATCATGGGTGAGGTATTGCATGATCTCTGAACCAACGTTGGTGCTGCCGCCGCCATTGTACCTGAGATCAATGATGAGTGATTTTGCCTTATAAAGTTCAGGTAAAATATTTGTGAACAGGGTGTCGATCTTTGGATCGCCAAAAGAGTTTAAGGCAACATAGGCCACTTGCCCGTCATACCATTTAAAATCGAGTAGTTCACGGTCTTTCTCAAAATCGGGATACACTTCTTTCTCCGTTGTTCGGGTATGTGCCAGGTTTAGTTTGATTACATCCCCCTTCGGCCGCTTGATGCTGATGTGAAATGAATCGCCTGGAAGTCCCTGCAATAAACGGTTAATGCTCCAGTCTTCTAAAACATAATCTGTAGATGAGGAGATATAAGGCGCCACCTGTTCATTGATATAGCTTCGGGTAGGCATTCCGTTTACTTCGATCACTTCACTGCCCAGGGGTACTTCATCTTTCTTACTCAGGTTGGTACGCACAATGATCGCCTTGCCATCAATATTTTCAATAAAAAACCTGTACTCCCCAAACATGGTGGTCATGGTTTCATATGCGGCACCCTGTGGCATATATACATTCGTATGGCCGTCTTTTAATAAGGCACAGAATTTCTGCAATTCCCGGTAATACTGGTAATCATTTTCTGTTTGCTGTACGATGGGAATGAGGGCTCGAAAGCTGCTGTCCCAGGCTCTCCGGTTTACTTTATCTAAATAAATGAAATTGTAATTCACTTCCTGCCAGAATTTCGACAGGCCATATACTTTATCTGCTGCAGATAAAGTTTTGGGCATCTGTGCATTTGCACTTACTGTATAAAACAATCCAAAGACAAACATTAATCTTTTCATTCCGTAATTTTTATGCGATGTTGAAAGTAAATTTTATGCATTAGATAGCCGGTACCGGCGTTTCCAGGGCAATATTCATTGTGATATCATTATTTCCTTTTATGCATAATTGATAATAAAGATATTGACTGAAATAATATTTTTTCCACAAATTTATTCGATGGCATCTTATTTGGTATAAATGGTTGAAATCAATATCAACAGCCTATTACAGAATGCTACCTATTGCAAGATTTCTTCAAACATAAACACTCAGATATGAAAAACAACCTGAAATGGATATCAGCGCTGATATTGATATTTTCCATGCCGGCACTCTTCATGGCCTGCAACAAATCAGATTCCATGCAGGGAAATGAGCAAATCCCTGATGGAATGAGCAAGGTTTCAGTTTACCTGATGGATGGTCCTACAGATTATCAACAGGTGTTGATCGACATCCGGCAGATCGCTGTAAAACTGGATACCTGTCAACGAAACGGCGATGATGATGATCACGATCAGCCAGGCTGCGATGATGACCATGATACAATGGGCAGTCATTGTGAGATCTGGGATACACTTAATATCAATCCCGGCGTGTACGACCTGCTCACCCTGCGCAATGGCGTAGATACATTATTGGCCAGTGGCTTTTTACTAAATGGTAAGATCGAAAGGATCAAATTCACCATCGGCGATAATAATAGTGTGGTAGTAGACAGTGTAACGCATCCATTGCAACTGGTCAATAACCAGCATTTCGTTTTCGTCAATATCAAACGCGAACACCTCGATTCGCTTTCATCAAATAATTTCCAGTTGTATCTTGATTTCGATCTCAACAGGTCCATTTCATATCGCAACAATGCATATTGGCTGAAACCCGTTCTTAAACCTTTTGGCAGGCAAAGTACCGGCGAAATAGAAGGCAAGGTGAGGCCATTGAATGGGGTAGGATATATCAAAGCATACAGTACTACCGATACCGCCTATGCGCTGCCATGGCATGAAGGTGAATTTAAGATCCGGGCCCTGAGGCCGGGAACCTATTCTGTATTCATCGAAGGAAACAACGGCTACCAGGATACCACCATCAGCAATGTTACCGTAGAACGACGTCGTAAAACAGAACTGGGCAATATTCAGCTACATCAGTAATCATCATAGAAGTAAGGTTAGCCGGGCATGTTGCCCGGCTTTTTTTATACCTGCCAGATAAAGAAACTATCAGGTTCTCCAAATTGTTTTTTAAAGCACTTTGTTTTTTAAAATGGAGAAGTTCTGTTAAAAATAATCTAAAGGCGAATGACTGTCAGGAGCCCGACATTTCATCGGAAAAGGGCATTCTACTTTTGAAGTAAATGACAGGATGATAAAATTATTGATGAGTTGTTTTTTATGTTGCTTTTCTTTATTCGCAGAATCGCAGGATCGATCGGCTCAAAAGCTGGCAAGCTTCAATCATGCAGATGGACTGGCCTTACAAGGATACGACCCAGTGGCATATTTGAATCAAAGCAAGGCAGTAAAAGGGATAAAAGGTTTTGGTACTGTTGTTTATGAAGGCTTGCAGTATCGATTTTCAACCCTGGAAAATAAGGAGATTTTTAAGAAAGATCCATTAAAGTATTTGCCTCAATATGGCGGTTGGTGTGCATTTGCAATGGGGAGTGACGGTTCGAAAGTAACAGTGGATCCTCAAACCTTTAAGATACTCGATGGAAAACTTTACCTCTTCTATAATAAGTTTTTCAACAATACTTTAAAAAGCTGGAATAAAAATGAACAAATCCTCAAACAACAGGCAGATGTTAACTGGCATAAAATATATTCATATTAAGTGATGCACTCTTCAAAATACCAAACCCTATTGCTTTGGATTCTACGCATAGTGGCAGCCGTTATCATGCTGCAGACCTTATATTTTAAATTTTCTGCTTCACCTGAATCGGTTTACATTTTCACAACGGTGGGCATCGAACCCTGGGGTAGAATCGCCAGTGGGGTGGCAGAACTGATCGCATCGGTATTGATCCTGGTTCCCCGAACGAGCTGGATGGGTGCTTTTATGGCAATAGGCGTTATGTCGGGCGCTATTTTCTTTCACTTCACAACATTAGGTATCGAGGTCATGAACGATGGAGGCCAATTGTTCGTATATGCGTTATTGGTATTTGCCTGCAGCTTATTGATCCTTTTCATTAACCGGCAGCCGATAATACATCAGCTGCAAAGCTTTTTAAAGTTGAAAGATTCTACAAGCAAAATTTAAATCACTTTTATGAAAAAATATATACTCTTCCCACTGGCTATTTTAATATTAAATAATTCCTATGCTCAAAAGGCTGACAAAAAAATCAACCGCTTTGCCGATTTCAGCGCTGCCATAGGTCAGTCCCAAGGAAGCCTGGCTGCATCCTATGTGCACAACTGGAAAATAGGAAAAAAGAAAAAATGGGAAGTAGGTATCGGCGCCCGTTTTACAACCTACATCGGTACCAAAACCGATTTCATTACAGCGCCTGCCAGGCTGGCCCGTACCAGCACTACGCCGTTCCTGATATTTTTTGCCGGGCAAAAAACAGAAAATCACGATACCCTTACTGTGCAAAGACCACTGGTGAATATGCTGAACCTTAGTGCCAATGTGGGTTATAACTTCAATAACAAGTGGTCTGCAGGTTTTAATATCGATGTAATCGGATTTAGTTTTGGCCGCAAATCAAGCGCCATATTAACCAGCAATGGACTTACCCGAATAGAACCCACTGCAAAAGTTGCTCCTTTTAATATATTGCTTACAGGGGATCACGATAGGGGGAGCCTAAATTCAGAATTTTTTGTGAGGTACCGGTTAAAAGATCATTGGAGTATCAGGGCACTGTATCAATTCATATTTGTTGAATATAAAACCAGCACGATCAACCAGGCTGCACCCGATGGCACAATTAATGACAGGTTTAGGAATAAAGCCAATACTTTCGGTATGGGAATTTCCTATCATTTTTAAATTGAACCGGTATGAAGGGGTATAAAAGATTGATCGCTTTATTAATGTTTGCCGCTTTCGGACAGATGGTGAATGGTCAGCAATTAAAACCCGTAGATGCACAATCAACTGTAAAATTCAGCATAAAAAATTTCGGCATCAATACCGGGGGAAGATTTACCGGGTTAAAAGGAACCATTCATTACGATCCGGCGAAACCACAGGAATCAGGTTTTGATGTATGGGTAGATGCAAAGACGATCGATACAGATTTGTCGGCCAGGGATAAGCACCTGCGCAAAGAGGAGTATTTTGATGCAGATAAATTTCCTGAGATACATTTTGTGTCAACGGCCGTCAAACAAACTTCCAAAGGATGGAGTGTAACCGGAAAACTTACGATCAAAGGAATCACTAAAGAGATCAGCTTTCCATTTACTACAGCCATTAAAAATGGAGCTTACCTGTTTGCCGGTGAGTTTAAGATCAATCGCCGCGATTTTAAAGTAGGTGGTTCCAGCACATTTTTGTCTGATAATCTCAAAGTATACTTGTCTGTTTTTGCCACGAAGACCTGATAAAAAAAGAATGATATGTTCATACAGCAATCTATCCGCAATGTGTTTCAGCAATTGAGTGATTCAGTGAGCCAGTTAAGCGACCAGGCTTACCGCCAACCCTGTGCTGTACTACAGCAGGCTTCTGTAGGGCAACACCTTCGTCACGTGATCGAATTATTCATATGCCTGTACAGGGGTTATGAAAGCTGCATCGTGAATTATGATAAAAGGGAACGGGATGTACGGATTGAAACAGACAGGTCTTTTGCCCTTTACCAACTTCAGCAAATTGAAGGTTGCCTCGAACGACCTGATAAAGAACTTATCCTGGAAACGTTGGCAGGAAAAAATACGGATGAACCTATGATGGTGCAAAGCAATTATTACCGGGAGATCATTTACAACCTGGAACATACTGTTCATCACATGGCGCTTATCAGGATCGGGATATCAGAAGTGTCGGCAATACAGTTGCCACATGAATTCGGGGTTGCATCTTCCACAATAAAATACCGACAGGAATGTGCACAGTAACCTATATACCGGTAAAGGATAGCTGCTATATCATATCCAACAGGGATGAGCGTTTTATACGCAAAGAAGCTATACCGCCTGCGGCAAATAATATGAATGGTAATATTTTGCTGTATCCAAAGGATGCAGATGCCGGTGGAACCTGGATAACAGCTACAGGCGATGGCCATGCCGGTGTATTACTCAATGGGGCATTTGAAAAACACATGCCATCCCCTCCGTATCGCAAAAGCAGGGGACTGGTTTTCCTGGAGATCATGGAGGCGGAATGTCCTGTTTCATTCTTTTCTGCTATCAACCTCCGGGATATTGAACCTTTTACTTTGATTACGCTGGCCGGGGAGCTGCATGAATGCCGATGGAATGGACGGCAAAAATTCATTCTTCCCTTGCAAAAACAACAACCCTATATCTGGTCCTCGGTAACTTTATACGATGAAATGATTAAGAAGGAAAGGGAAAAATGGTTTAGTGAATTTATGGAAAAGCATCCAATGCCAACGATGACAGAAGCCCTGGCCTTTCACCAGTTTGCCGGTGAGGGTGATCAGCATAAGGATCTGCGCATGAACCGTAAAAATGAAGTTTTTACAGTAAGCATCACGGGTATGCATATACGTAAGCAGGATTGCAGGATGCGTTACCATGAACTTTCGTCTGGTAAAGTTTATCATGAAACACTTGCTTTTTGCACACCTTCAGTAAAAGAAAGTTTCCAATAATTTCAATTGCACTAATGTTTCATAAACTATTGCACAGGCCGTTTTTTATCAGGTTACTCCATTGGGAATACTGGCCCATGCATGTTGTATACGCACCGGTATATGTTTACTGGCTTTGGCTGTCTATGAAAACCCGCTCCTTTTTTTTCTTCAGTGCTTCCAATCCCGGCATCCGAAATGCAGGCTTCCTGCTCGAATCTAAAAAAGAGATATACGACCTTATTCCCCGGCAGTATTGCCCGGTTACGTTATACTTCCCAAAAAATTCAAACTTTCAAAACGTACTCGATGCCATCAGGCAAAAGAAATTATCCTTCCCGCTGATCGGAAAGCCGGATATCGGTTTACAAGGCCTGGCCGTAAAAAAACTGGAGGACGAAGTTGCACTGGCTCATTATGTTTCCCAATCAACAGTAGATTTTCTCATCCAGGCATTCATTTCGTATGAACAGGAAGCAGGGATATTCTATTGCCGTTATCCGGGCGTAGAAAAAGGTTTCATTTCGGGTATTGTGCAGAAAGAATTCCTTACTGTAACGGGAGATGGGAAATCAACCACGGAAATGCTGATGCAAATGGATACGAGGAGCATTTTGCAGGTAGATGCATTGCGTAGATCAGGGGAGATCGACCTGGCCGAAATACTACCCCTGGGTAAACAAAAAATACTGGTCCCATATGGCAATCATGTTAGGGGTGCTAAATTCATCAATGCAAGTCACCTGTGTGATGATAACTTAACCCAATGCATACACGAAGCCTGCCGGCAAATAAAAGGATTTTATTTCGGCAGGCTTGATATCCGGTTTCACTCCTGGGAACAATTGAAACAAGGAAAGCAATTTTCTATCATCGAACTTAATGGAGCCGGCAGCGAACCCACCCATATTTATGACCCATCCCATTCTGTTTTCTGGGCCTGGAAGGAAATCATCCGACACCTGGATATCCTGGCAAAGATCAGCAGGGCCAATCACCGGCAACAACACATTCCTTATATGACCTTTTCCGAAGGACTGTGTATGTTCAGGGAAAACAAGCGGTATATGAAGATCCTCAAGGCTTCGGCCTGATTTGAATGTGACTGTTCTCTTTTATTTACCCGTTTTTGAAATTGCCTTCGTAATTTGCCGCATTAAATGTTAACGGACAATATGAGCAACGATTTCAATAAGAATGAAGACGCATTAAAGCTGGCCTGGAGCCAGGTAAGGCAGAAACTGGAAAAGATATATGAAGGAGGTGGCACCAAGGCGGCCCAGAAGCAAAAAGAAAAGAATAAACTCACTGCAAGGGAAAGGATAGACTACCTGGTAGATGAAGGCAAACCATTTGTGGAAATCGGTGCCTTCGCCGGTTATGAAATGTATCCCGAGCATGGTGGTTGTCCCGCAGGCGGCACCGTTAGTGGTATTGGATATGTTAGTGGCCGCCAGTGTATCATCGTAGCCAACGACCAAACCGTAAAGGCCGGGGCCTGGTTCCCGATCACAGGTAAGAAGAACCTGCGTATGCAGGAAATGGCCATGGAAAACAGGTTACCCATCATTTATATTGTTGATAGTGCCGGTGTTTACCTGCCTATGCAGGATGAGATATTCCCTGATAAAGAACATTTTGGTCGCATTTTCAGGAACAACGCCCGCATGAGTGCCATGGGCATTACGCAGATCGCAGCCGTAACGGGAGCCTGCGTGGCTGGTGGCGCATACCTGCCCATCATGAGCGATGAAACCCTGATGGTAGAAGGCAATGGTTCCATCTACCTCGCTGGTCCATACCTGGTAAAAGCAGCCATTGGCGAAGATATCGACAGCGAAACCCTTGGTGGTGCCGCAACCCATACCGAAATATCCGGCATCGCCGACTATAAATTCAAGACAGAACAGGAGTGCCTGGATCATGTAAAGAAGATCATGGGTAAGTTGGGGCCCGCTTCACTGGCGGGATTCAATCGCATAGCAGCAAAAGCACCCAAGAGCAATAAAGGTGAAATATTTGGCATCATGAGCGAAGGCAATACCAAACCTTACGATATGTTACAGCTCATCGATTGCATTGCCGATGCCGATAGTTTCGATCAATTTAAAGAAGATTATGGTAAGACGATCATTTGCGGCTATGCCCGCGTAGATGGATGGGCCGTGGGCATCGTGGCCAACCAACGCCTGATCGTGAAAAGTAAAAAAGGAGAGATGCAGTTGGGTGGGGTGATCTACAACGACAGTGCCGATAAAGCAGCCCGCTTTATCATGAACTGCAACCAGAAAAAAATTCCATTGGTATTCTTACAGGATGTAACCGGTTTCATGGTGGGCAGCAGGAGCGAACATTCAGGTATTATTAAAGATGGTGCAAAGCTTGTGAATGCAGTGGCCAATTCGGTAGTGCCGAAGATCACCATTATCGTGGGTAATTCATACGGGGCGGGCAATTACGCCATGTGTGGCAAGGCCTATGACCCAAGGTTCATCTATGCCTGGCCTACCGCCAAGATAGCGGTAATGGGAGGTGAACAGGCGGCCAAAACCATGTTGCAGATACAGGTTGCCGGTATGAAGGCCAAAGGCGAAGTTGTTACGCCGGAAGAAGAAAAGGCGATCCTTGATAAGATAACGGAGAACTATACCCGCCAGACTAAGCCATTTTACGCAGCTGCACGGTTATGGGTAGACGCAATCATCGATCCGGCCGAAACAAGGAGGGTGATATCAGAAGGCATTGCTGCTGCTAATCATAACCCTGAGATTCCTGAATTTAAAACCGGGGTATTCCAGGTATAGAATGGTAGCGTGAAAACGCTTAACCCGTTTCATCAATGCAACTAATTATTCATGATTAAAATGTATACGGATGGCTCCTCACGTGGCAACCCAGGCCCGGGTGGTTATGGAGTGATCCTGCTGTTTGGTCAACATCGAAAAGAACTGTCGAAAGGATTTCGTCATACCACCAATAACCGAATGGAACTGATGGCCGTCATTGCAGGTTTGCAGGCCATTACCAAACATGAAATTCCTGTTACGGTATATTCCGACA
>JAKQKY010000326.1 GCA_029560415.1 Bacteroidota bacterium
CCATACCGAACAGAGAAGTTAAGCCCCTCATGGCCGATGGTACTGCACAACAATGCGGGAGAGTAGGTAGCTGCCATATTCATTTTAAAAGCCTTTCAGGAAACTGAGAGGCTTTTTTCATTTGCCTAAGAGCCACATTATGGTAAGTCACAAGTGCAAAAGTCAAAACCAAAAAGTCAAAAGCAAAAAGTATAACCACTTTTGGGTTCATACTTTTCAGTTTTGCCTTTATCTTTTTATGGTGGTTTTACTGAAGCTGTTCACCTCTTCCCATACCCAACAGATAATTACTTATTGTAAGTCACAAGTAGAAAGTCAAAGCCAAAGTTTAGCCACTTTTGGGTTCATACTTCTCACTTTTGCCTTTATCTTTTTTGGTGGTTTTGCTGAGGGTGTTCACATCTTCCCATACCGAACCGAGAAGTTAATCCGCCTTTTGTTGTTTTTGGGATCTCAAAACTAAATAGTTAAAATTTAAATAATATGAATATATTTATATTAAAATAATTCATATGATATACTTTATTAAAAAGCAAACTATTTCTTTGAAAACGCTATTATTTACAAGCCTGTTCTCTCTAATGTTATTTGGGTGTACAAAAAAGAAGATAGATTATGTTTCTTACCTCATTACATATCCAGATGGCGCACAGGATACAATCAGTTTTGGTAAGAATGCAATACTGATGATAAACCAGGGTGAATTTCAATACGTATTTTCATCTGATACATACGATGACTCGAAAGCTGAATTAACTTACATTAAAACCTCTTATATAATTGATAGTAATAAAAGAGCTTTCTTAATTAAAAAGTTGGGCGATTCAAAAGCGACCATATCCAAAAGTAAATCGATTTCATTGGAAGGAACCGGAGGGCTGGTGAAGATTGATTACATCAATTCAGTTACCAGGGAAATAAGTGGCGATAATGTTTGTTTTGGAAACAAACAATGTTGTACAAAAACCTGTCACGGATCAGTTATATGTTGTACAGGAAATATAGAAAATGATCCATGTAAGAATACTAGATGCGATTGTACACCTGATATTGCCTGTTCTCTTACGAATGGCGGAGTTAAGCCACCACCAATGCCATCTGTAAAGGAATATAATAAATTATTTGAAGCAGGTCAAACGGCTATATCAGTTAATTTTCCTTAAAAATTATTACTTTTTTTTAAAAAAATTGTTATTTGTAATAATGCCTATTTGAAAAAAATAGGCATTATTTATTTCAGGAAAATAGTGGTACCTTTTTTTACTCAATTCATTTTTCTAACTTCCAGTCTCTGAAAATATGCCTTCAATGATGAATGCTTCGATTGAACAATTATCTCATATTGTTCAAACCTATTCACTTTTATTATTTGAACTTGATGAGCATGATGCGATGTACAAATCATCGCCGGAAAAATGGAGTAAAAAGGAACTGATCGGTCATCTCTTCGACTCTGCACAAAATAATATTCGGCGATTCGTGGTTGCCCAGTATGAAGATAGGCCATACATAATATATGACCAGGATACCTGGGTCCAGGCTGCCGGTTACCAGCATCACCCCTTACCGGAATTGATAAAACTTTGGGAATTACTCAACAAACACATGATCCGTGTATTGGAAAATATACCTGCGTCTATGCATGAACGTGAAGTATTCACCGGGTCCATCCATAGTATTCAATGGTTGGCTTCCGATTACAATAAACATCTTTTGCACCACCTGCACCAGGTGCTGGAACTGGAGCCGGTGGCTTATCCATAGCCCGGGTTTATAATTATTTGATCTCCATTGGTTTTCTGTGCCTATTGTTTTGAAAACCTCCTGTTATCCTCACCATTCATTAACCAGGAAGAACCGTTTAAAAAGTTCCGTCCGGGCAGGTTTAATTTATTTTTACTTTTGCTGTTGTTTTATACGGCATGTTCAATTTTTATGAGACCATATTAAATAAGCCCGAGTATTATAAGCAGCTTAGTGTGGGTGAATCACTCATCACGATCTATAATTGCCCGCTCGAAAACAGGTTTGCCGATATCTGGACGAACCTCCACTACATTTTATACGTAACAGAAGGGAAGAAGGTCTGGAATACTTCCCATGGTTCTTATGAATTGAAAAAGGGCGATTGTGTATTTGTCCGAAAAGGCGGTTGCATTGTTGAACAGTTTTTCGATACACCATTTTGCCTTTTTGTTTTTTTTATTTCCGATGATTTCATCTGTGAAACATTACAATCTAAATCCATACCCATTGCTAAAGTGATTGATCAACATTTTGATCCGCTTTTTCCCATCCACACCAATCAACCCCTGGAAGCATTTTTTCATTCCATGTCTTCCTATTTCAGCATGAATAAAAATCCGGATTCTTCCCTGCTTGAATTGAAATTCCGGGAACTTATTCTAACCATTGCCGATGATACAAACAATAAGACAATCCTTTCTTATTTCTGTAGTCTCCTTCATCAGCCTCAATCGGTAACCTTGCAACAGATCATGGAGGATAATTTTTGTTATAACCTTTCTCTCGAAGCCTTTGCAAAACTTTGTAACCGAAGCCTGTCTGCATTCAAAAGAGATTTTCAAAAAACTTTTGATACAAGTCCGGGCAAATGGTTGCTGGAACGGCGTTTGCAACATGCCCATCACCTCCTCAATCACTTGAACAAAACGGTTAGTGAAGCAGCCTTTGAAAGTGGTTTTGAGAATACATCCCACTTTAGCCGTGCTTTTAAACTTCGTTATGGTAAGAGTCCGCTCTCTGTGAAACAAATCCTTCTAAGCTGAACTTTTAAGCAACATTTCTGAACTGCAGGGAAATGCACGGCGAAATTCATGCAATTATTTTTGCGGTCTCAATTATTTAATCTTTAAACATTTTTCAAATGAGTACAAAAGAGATCCAGGGAAAATTATGGAGCATTGCTCCAACGTATTGGTCAACTTATTTTGAACCAATTTTCATTCCAATGTATAAAAAGACGCTTGCGGAACTATCCTTACAGGAAGATCAATTGTTATTGGATGCCGGTTGTGGGTCAGGGCTGTTTAGCCAGATGGCCATTGCAACAGGTGCCCAGGTAATGGGTATTGATGCGGCCAGCGGTTTGCTGGAAATAGCCCGTCAAAGAAACCCACGCAACAATTTCCTGGAAGAGGACCTGGAAGCCATGCCATTTGCATCTGACAGTTTCCATGTAGTGGCTGGTTTCAATTCATTTCAGTATGCAGGTAATTTTACCAATGCACTCATTGAAGCGAAGCGGGTTTTAAAACCAACTGGCAATCTGGTTATTGGCATCTGGGATCAACCACAATTCAGCGAATCAACCAATATCCTGAAAGCCATTGGAGAACTATTGCCACCTCCATCTCCCGGAACACCGGGGCCATTCGCTCTGTCGGAAGATGGTAAAATGGAAAGCATCTTTGAGCAGGTAGGCGTAAAATTGGTTTCTAAAACAAAGATAGCCTGCCCGGTATTGTACAGAAACCTTGAGGAAGGCGTGAATAGCTTTATGGGCACAGGTCCTGCAGCTGCAGCCTTGAACCAGGTAAGTAAAAAAACAGTCGAGAATAAAATTGCCTCGGCATTACAAGCCTATAAAGTAGGCGAAGAATCTTATCACCTGCAAAATAGTTTCTTGCTGTTCATAGCAGAAAAATAAATTCAATAGCGATCCGGAAAACCGTGCATTCAATATACTATGACAGGCCCTATACAACAGGGCCTGTTTTTTTGTATGATGAATTCATATGCAATTTTTTAAGTACGCAAGATGTTTCATATTGGAAAACATATAATCGTTTAGCCATAACTGATATCTATCAGTTCTTGAAATATAAATATTTTAATTAGCACCACTGGATGTATAGTAGCTTTGCACTTGCTTAGCCAGGTTACTTCCTGGCCGTGAACCTGGTGAATTTATAATGTAAAACAAGCGCATGTCTGTAAAATTGAATGAATACCGTACCAAACAAATCAACAGTATTTTGGCTGCAACTTCACAGGAAGAAGTAAAGTCTTCCATAGATACTACCATTCGAATGTTGAAACAAAGCCAGGTACATGCGATGTCCATTCCTGGATTTGTTGATGAGATCATTGCGCAGCTTGAGTTATTCAACCCAATGAATAAGAATGCCCAACAGTGGAGTAATATACAGGTAGCTAAAATATTTTTTTATCGGCTTAAACATCTTTGGGCCATTGAAAGCCTGAATTAATTCATTGAGGCTCCATTGAAATGTTTAAATACTATCGGTTGAGCGTATCGATTTGCCGGAAACAGGCAAGTCGAAATTAGGTAGTTAATAATGTACACTTCGAAGGATCGCTTCTGCTTCCTCTTTATATTCATCAAACTTATCTTCCCTGCTATTGAAGGTTAACAGGTAGAATTTTCCGTTGAAGGATTGCATGAACTGCAGGTTTTTCATCTGTTGCCCATTTTCATTTATCCGATATACAACCCGGAATGCTTCTTTGTTATCAACAGTCGTGATCGATTCTTCCAACAAGGGGATGTTATTGTCAATACTATATTTTTTATTCTGATTAACCATTGATTGAAAATCAAGTGGCTTATCCTTTTGATCGGCTGCATACATTTTGATGTGTTCCCATACAGAGGGGCGACCGTTTTTATCTTTGGCAAATAATACGAGGAATACATCTTCGTCATAAGATTTATCTTCTTTCCAGTTGGCACTATACGATACCGTTATGCCTTTATTTACAGTATGCGAAACAGGTTTTGGCCTGGTTTTGCAGGAAAAGACTGATAAGAGAATCAATGAAAGGAATGTGTAGGAAAGAATCTTCACAAATGGACATTTAATGTTAACAAGGAAGGTAAAGTTAACTAAGTAAAACGAATGCCGGTTATACGAAATATGTAAGAAAACTTATTGCAGCCGCCGTTTGGTCTCCAACCAACGGCGATCATTGGTAATCGTTCATGCTAAAACCGAAACTTCAAAACCTTGCTTCGTCAGCCAATTGCAGATATGATCGCTGCAAATTTCCGCACCTTCTACCCGAAGGATCCTATCACAATCGGTCAGATCAAAATTGATCATACATGAAGGAAATTGTTCCATCAATGCCTGGCAGATTAGCTTTGCATCAGACTTTCTATGCACATTCGTTTTAAAAACTTCAACCACGGAATTATATTTTCTTATTCATAGCGTGATAAGCCCAATAGGAAATTACCAAAATCAGAAGGGCAATAAGGGGGATAAAGGTTGTACTACTAAAGCCATCTACAACCGTGATGCTTATAGAAGCTGCAATGAAATCAATACCAAAACAGGCATAGGCCCATTCTTTCATCCTTGCTGGAAATGCGGGTATAATCAGCACCAGGCCACCTGCAAGTTTAAATATGGCCAGCATCATCACGAAATGAGGCGGGTAACCCAGGTGTGCCATAGCCTCTACGGTTTCTTTCATGTTAGCCGTTAGGATCGGCATGATACCTTGCATTATGAAAAGTAGTCCTGTTGAGATCCAAAAAATGATTTTTTTTGTTTTCATGATTGATCATATTTATATACTGATACGGGATGCATGGCATCTCCGGGTAATAAGCATTTATGTCTTACCGTTAGTTATTTTTTTGATACTTACTTTATTGATCGACAAATAATGACTCTTTCGGTCTTTATCCAGTTTCTCTACCGCATACCGGATCATTTCCCTGGGCATGATGGCCGCATATTGATCTAAAAAGATCAGTAATTGCGCCCGGTCTCTTTTACCTGCCTCCCGGATCCAGCTTCCCACGGCCTTTTGTACCAGGTGGTGTTTATCTTTCACCAATATCCTGGCAATGTCAAAGCAATCCTGTACATCGTTTTGGCGGATAAAATACCAGGTAGCGACAATGGCTGTTCTGCGTTCTAATGGATTCTTTGATTTGGCCAGTTTATATAATATCTTCCTGGGTTTATCAAACAAATATCCTCCCACCACATGCGGTGCGCTGCGATCGACCATATCCCAATTGTTGATGCGGTCATGTTTATTTATATAGAGATCAAACAGGGCATTTTTATGATCGGATGTGATCTTTTTATCCCTTGCCTGGAAGTCCATGATACTTACGGCTCCCATTCGGGCTTCATAATAGTTGCTGGTCAGTAATTGTTCAATTTCTTTTAAAGGCATTCGGGTAAAATCTTTAGCAACCATAAATAGACTTGCCATCCGAATTCCAATGAACTTAGTTGGCGTCTCCTCATCCCGGAAAAAACGTTGGTTGTTTTCCAATGCTGCCTTTGATTGCAACGATTGTAGTTTTCGGATGAAGGCCTTAGCTGTTAATGATTCCATCGACAATGATTATGCATTTAATAAGGTTGCAATATCGAACTTAGTCATTTTCATAAAAGCCTGGATTACCCTGGGGGCTTTTTCTGGGTCCGACATAAGTTTACCCAACACCGTTGGAACGATTTGCCAGGATACTCCATAGCAGTCATCAAGCCAGCCACATTGATTGTGTTTTCCACCTTCGCCGAGTTTCTCCCAGTAATGATCTATCTCTTCCTGTGTATCACATTCGATCACGTAAGAATTGGCTGGAGAAAATTGGTACATGGGTCCGCCGTTTAAACCCATGAATTTACTTTCATTCAATTCAAAGTGTACTACCATCGGGTTTTCCGATAAGATCCTGCTTTGTTTAAAAATGCTGCAGTAGTAATCCGCGGCTTCTTTAGCCTTTCCATCAAACCAAAGGCAGGGATAGATTGTATGTGTCATGTTGTTAATATTAAGATGAGTAAAAGATTCTTTTTAGGCAGTTCTCTTTTGCAATAATTTGTCCAGTTTGGCAAAGCCATCATTCATCCCGCCTTCCATGCCCGACTGAATCATGCCATCACGGTCGGCCACTGATTTAAATACGCTATGGATATGCAGTTTGCTTCTTCCGCCTTCCAATGGAATGAATGTGGCTGTTTCGAGCGATACATGACCACGCTCGGGCAAACCTTCAAATTCAAATGTGCGTATCATTCTTTCCGGCTTTGTTATTTCGTGAATAACGCCATTGAACGCATACTGGTTACCGTTTGCATCGAAATGAAGAAAACGATAAGAACCTCCTGAGCGATTGTCAAAGGTCTCGATCTCCATGCTCAGGTTATCGGGGCCGATCCATTGCACCAGGAGGGCAGGGTCGTTGAATGCCTCGAAAACAAGTTCTCGGGGCGCATCAAATTCACGTTCAATAAAAAACTCCTGTTTGCCGGGTTCGGCATGGATGCTGGTTTGATTATTGGTTGTCATTATTTTTTTGGTTTTTGTTTCGATTGCATGCTGAAGAGTAACTTGTCTAATTTACTGAACCGGCTTTCCCACATCTGGCGGAAAGGTTCTATCCAATCTGCTACTTCTTTCATTTTTTTGGGATTTAAATGGTAATATATTTCCCTTCCCGTCTGCTCCTGTTTTACCAGTTCACACTCGGTTAAAATTTTAATGTGCTTCGAAACTGCCTGTCGGCTGCTGTCGAAATGCGTGGCCAGTGCATTTGGTGTCAAAGCCTGCGAAGCGATCAACATTAAAATGGCTCTGCGGGTTGGGTCGGCAATGGCCTGGAATACGTCTCTTCTCATGATGGTTTCGTTTTATGCTACCTTTTGGTTGCAAATATATATGCAATTGTTTGGTTGCGCAAATATTTTCATACTTTTTTAAAATATTTTCATGTCGTCCCATTTTTTTATCACATGCATCCTCCTTATTTTCACAGAATGCCCGTTACGAATCATCATATTCAATGCTTACTGCAATGTATCGACCTGGAGGAAAAGGAACAGGTACAACGTTACAGCCTCGATCAGCAGCATACTTTAAAATCACTTAAAGCAGAAGGACTGGCCCTGCATCCACTCGTGGTTACCCGTAAGAATTTTGGATATGCCGATTACCCGGAGATCAGCTTTCGCTTAAATTTTCCACCAGAAGTAAGTTTATTCAGGGATGGCGCTGCCATTGAGTGTTTTTGTGCAGGCGAAACACCGGTAAAAGGAGTATTACTGAACCTGGAAGGAAGAGGAGGTGAATTCAGGTTGTTTGCACCCGATTTTCCTGATTGGATCGAAGACGATGGCGTTGGCATAAAACTGGCTCCAGATCAACGTACCACGAGCATCATGAAAGCAGCTTTGAATAACCTGGAAGGCAATAAGGTGCTTTATACGTTGTTTGAAAAGATGCATGGGGAACCGGCGATGGCAGAAAAGGATAGCATCAATACTTCAAGGCTAACGTTTACCAATAAACGCCTGAATGAGAGCCAGCAACAGGCTGTAGCAGCCATTGTAGAAAATGAAGATATCCTGATCGTACATGGTCCTCCCGGTACCGGCAAAACAACTACGCTCATAGAAGCCATCATCCAATTGGTGGCAAAAGGGGAGAAGCTGCTCGTAGCTGCACCGAGCAATGCCGCTGTGGATCACATTGCGCAGGGATTAATAAGCCGGTCGGTAAAAATATTGCGGGTAGGAAATACGAGTAAAGTCAATGAAGCTGTCTTTATGCATACGCCTGAAGGCAGGTTGGCCAATAGCCGCCAGCAAAAAGAGATCAGGCAACTAAAAATACAGGCTGAAGAATACAGGAAAATGGCTTTGAAATACAAGAGGAGTTTTGGTAAAGCTGAAAGGGAACAAAGGAACCTGCTTTTTAAGGAGGTAAAGAACATACGTACCGAGATCAAAAAACTGCAGGTATACAATGAAGAGAAACTATTCGCCGAAGCAGATGTGATACTGGGTACCCCGGTGGGATTGGCAGATGCAGGTATTGAGCGGATACATTTCAATACCCTGTTCATTGATGAAGCAGGACAATTGATAGAGCCGCTTGCCTGGTGCATATTTCCCCTGGCCGATAAATATGTATTAGCCGGTGATCATTTGCAGTTACCACCCACCGTATTAAGCCAGGAAGCAACAAGGCTGGGGTTCAATCGATCTGTTCTTGAATTAGGCATTGCGTCTATCCCTTCCATTTACTTGCTAAATATTCAATACAGGATGCGGGCTTCAATTGCGGGGTTTTCGGCACAATATTTTTATAAAGGCTTGTTGCATACACATGAAAGTCTTCTCGATAAAGGGCCGCACCTCACATTCATAGATACTGCAGGGTCGGGCTACCAGGAAAAACAAGGTAGCGATGGAATGAGTTTGCAGAATGAAGGAGAGATGGCCATCATTCAAAAGCTATTGGAAACCGAGTTGTCTGATATTAATAAAATCGCTTTTATTTCACCCTATGCCGGCCAGGTGACAGCCGCTCGTGAGTTATTGCCAAAAGAGATGCGGATTAGTACCATTGATAGTTTCCAGGGCCAGGAAAAAGAGATTATCCTGTTGTCGCTCGTAAGAAGCAATGATGAATCAGAGATCGGCTTTTTAAAAGATTACCGCCGCATGAATGTGGCCATCACCAGGGCTAAAGAACAACTCTATGTAATCGGCGACAGTGCTACTATTGGTGGCGATCCTTTTTACCTTGCGTTCCTTACCTATGTTGAGCAATACGGTCAATACCGGTCGGTTTGGGAATTTGAATTTTAATAGACTACCGTTAACGGATAACCGGTCATGGCTCAGGAAGGATCGATGTTTGTCCATAGTATAATTACCAGCCATTTTTTCTGTTGATCATCACCCCTATTCAAGATCATTGGAATAATTTCCAGAATGCCAAAAATATACAAATGATCGTAAAGGCAATTAATATCAATAAGGGCTTTTTGATTCTTCGGGGGTAATGATCATCTTCTGTGTAATGATTGTAATATTTGTTGGTATAAACCCTTGTCCTCCTCTTTTTATAATAATCCATGGATTGAAATTTTACTAAAGTTATTTTATCATTATTAAGCCTGTGTTGCTGAATTGTCAATATATGGTTAACTAACATTTGCAACGTTTATCAACATTGATAATAATTGCGTAATGGTTCATTAATATTTTGTTCATATTGAAAGCTTTCTTTTGTATGGTGAAATTATAATTGCTTCACAGGCTTCGGGGAGGGATTTTGACAAATAAAAACCATTCCACATGAAAAAAATAAGCTTCTTCTTCACAACACTTCTCAGCAGGGTATTTATTCAACGCTTTAATATTTTAGACTCTCCATTGAAATATTTAAAAATCAATTGACCTTGCATCCCAAAAAAAGAAAGGTCGATATTGTTGTGATCTCTGATGTGCATCTTGGAACCTACGGTTGCCATGCAAAGGAGCTGCTACATTATTTAAAAAGTATAAAGCCCAAAACAGTTATTCTTAACGGTGATATCATAGACATCTGGCAATTCAGTAAAAGATATTGGCCAAAAAGCCATATGAAGATCATCAAATTGCTGATGCATTGGATGAGTAAGCGAATCAAAATATATTATATCCCCGGCAACCATGATGAAATGTTACGAAAGTTTGCAGGATTTAAAATGGGCTCACTTGAAATTGTAAATAAGCTTGAACTCACGCTTCCTGGCAACCAGAAAGCCTGGTTCTTTCATGGCGATGTATTCGATGTTACCATGCAACATTCTAAATGGCTGGCCAGGCTTGGCGCCGTTGGGTATGATACTTTAATACTCATCAACCGGTTCGCTAATTTCATTTCTACCAAATTGTTGAAGAAAGGAAAAATATCCCTTTCAAAGAAAATAAAGAATGGGGTTAAATCGGCTGTTAAATTCATTAACGACTTTGAAAAGACAGCTGCAGACATTGCCATCAGTAACCATTATGACTTTGTGGTTTGCGGCCATATTCACCAGCCCGAAATGCGCACCCTGCAAAATGATCACGGTTCAGTTACTTACCTGAATTCGGGAGATTGGATTGAAAATCTTACAGCGCTTGAATATGCAGATAGTAAGTGGTCATTGTATAAGTATTCTGACCAGGAATTTGCTGACATCGTTCCTGTTGTAGAAGAAGAATTGCACAGTAATTCCGAATTATTCAACAGCATGCTGGCAGAATTTAATTTAATGAAGGCATCATGAAAATATTATACGCCATACAGGGAACCGGTAACGGTCATTTGAGCAGGGCCAGGGAGATCATTCCCATTTTGCAAAATAAAGGGGAAGTAGATATACTGGTAAGCGGAACCGAAGCGGAAGTAGATCTGCCATTTAATGTGAAGTATACATTCAAAGGCTTAAGTTTTGTTTTTGGAAAAAAGGGAGGTATCGATTTACTCGCTACTTACAAAAAAGGGAATCTTAAAAGATTATATGCCGAAATCAGGCAGTTGCCGGTTGCTGATTACGACCTGGTGATAAACGATTTTGAACCTGTGAGTGCATGGGCCTGTAAACTGAATCAGATTCCTTGTATCGGGTTGAGCCACCAGGCAGCTGTGATCAATAAAAAATCACCTAAGCCAAAAAAGAAAGACCTGGTTGGTAATGCAGTGTTGCATAACTATGCACCTGTTACCGATCAATATGGATTTCATTTTGAAATGTACGATAACAAAATATTTACTCCCGTTATCAGGAGCGAGGTTAGGCATTCAATTCCTGTAACAAAAGAACACTATACTGTTTATCTGCCTGCATATTCCGATGACCGGATCATTAAGATCCTGGGACAGTTTGAAGATGTTCATTGGCAGGTATTTTCAAAACATTGTTCAAAAAATTACCAGGATAATAATATAAGCATTCAACGCATCAACAATGATGATTTCATTGAAAGCATGGTATCCTGTAAAGGCATTTTATGCGGTGCTGGTTTTGAAACACCGGCTGAGGCAATGTTTCTAAAAAAGAAGCTTATGGTGATTCCCATGAAAGGACAGTATGAGCAGCAATGCAATGCAGCAGCGCTTAAAAAAATGGGTATTCCGGTTATTAAAAGCCTTAAATTAAAACACCTCGATAAAATAAAACATTGGTTAAATTATGCATCTACCGTATCAGTAGATTACCCGGATATTACAGAATCTATTATTGATGAGTTACTTGCCGCCAATCAATTTTCCCGAAATGTAAAAAAAGAAGTACAACTCGGCGAAGCAGTTTACTCCGACAAAAAATTCTGGAACCTCAATTTTGGTAAAATCCTTCAGCAAATTTCCAGGTAACCAATGCAATTTTCCAGAGCAGATTTTGGCAATGAATTTCACTGGGGCGTTTCCACAGCCGCCTACCAGGTTGAAGGTGCACATCTTGCAGATGGGAAAGGACTTTCTATATGGGACAATTTTGTGCAGAAGCCTGGGAAAATTTACCAGCAACAACATGCCAATACTGCCTGCGATTTTTACAATAGATACAAAGAGGATACACTTCTCATCAAAGAACTGAATATTCCCAACCACCGGTTTTCAATATCCTGGAGCAGGATCATACCAGAAGGAACGGGAAGGGTTAGCCGAAAAGGAATTGATTTTTATAACAGGTTGATCGATTACACCCTTGCATGCGGCGTAGAACCCTGGATAACTTTATATCATTGGGATCTTCCACAGGCCTTGCAGGATGAAGGAGGCTGGACCAATCGCCGTGTGGTAGAGTGGTTCCTCAACTATGTTTCCATATGTATTCAGAATTTTGGAGACCGGGTAAAACACTGGATCATTCTCAATGAACCCATGGTATTTACAGGTGCAGGTTATTTCCTGGGTGTTCATGCACCAGGAAAAAAAGGCCTTCGCAATTTCCTGGCGGCAGTGCACCATGCAGCTTTATGCCAGGCTGAAGGAGGAAGACTCATCAGGCAATTATTGCCGGGAGCTACTATCGGAACGACTATATCCTGTTCTCATATTGAACCATACAGGAAGATCGACAAAGATGTACTTGCAGCAAACAAAGTGGATACCCTACTCAATAGGCTGTTCATCGAACCACTACTTGGAATGGGTTACCCGGTCAACGACCTGCCTGTATTAAAACGAATCGACAACTTTATGAAACCAGGCGATGATGAAAGGCTGGCATTCGATATGGATTTTATCGGCATTCAGAATTATACGAGGGAATTGGTAAGGCATAGTTATCTGACACCTTTCGTTCAGGCGAAAATAATACAGGCTAACAAACGAAAAGTAAAAGCAACCGTCATGAATTGGGAAGTATTTCCTGAAGCTATTTATGAAGTGCTGAAAAAATACAGTGCTTACCCAAATATACCGAAGCTGATCATTACCGAAAATGGTGCAGCTTTTCCTGATGAAGTGGTTGATGGCAACATTGCAGATGGCGAACGAGTACAGTATTTAAACGATCACATCAAACAGGTATTGAGGGCCAAAAATGAAGGGGTGAATGTGGGCGGCTATTTCGTATGGACCCTGCTTGATAATTTTGAATGGGCCGAAGGGTACTACCCAACATTTGGATTGGTCCATGTAAATCACAACACACAGGAAAGAATATTAAAGGATTCGGGTTTATGGTACCAGGCATTTTTGCGGCGTGGCCACACTTTGAAGTAACAGTTTTCTCTTCCATCAGTAATCATTATGTAGCGATTTTAGCCAGTGTAGTTTGTCTTTTCCTTTATATAATGACTGTTAAATAAATATCGTGTATTCGTGTACGTTACTAATATTTTCCACTTTATATTTTATTATAACCAATACCTTCTTTATAATCTAATCATTGTTTTTCACTTTGTATGTTACCAAATTGAAAACAAAATCTGTTAATAATTTGATTACGATTTAGTAACGGACGACTTTAATATTTTGCTATAGATTTGTCGTGAAATAGAAAAAAGTAAACCTGCTTTTTATTTTTACCTTTTCAAAATTAATCCTTGCCTTCTGCGTCACCCATTATATTCAGCATGAATGAGACAGTCGTATTAAAGCGGCTCAATTAAGGAAATCGAATACCATCTTATAGTTTAAGTGTAATGTGATACCTGGTAAAACAGGTAAACAGTAAAGCTATGTGCCTGGTAACTGGTAATAAAATAGATTATTTATAAACGAATTACACCTTATTGTTCACCAAAACCTATAAACAGTATGCACAAATCCTTTTGACACAAATTTCCTTACTACAAACACAAACCAGGTTCAATTCATTAAAATCATTCAACATTATTTATTAAAAAATTATTTATGAAAAAAAATATTTTTTCTTTTACCATGCTCATGATTGCTGCTGTATTTGGCGGCAATGCTGCATTATCGCAGATCACGCTGCCGAATATTATTAATACCAATACGGTATTGACTTCCGATAATGTATATCTTATCGATGGTAAAGTATTCGTTCAGGGTGGAGCAACATTGTTCATTGAAGAAGGTACTTTGATCAAAGGTGTTAAGAAAGCTACTCCTGACCTGGCTTCTACATTAGTTATTACAAGAACAGGCCGTCTGGAAGCCAATGGTTCTCCTGAGAATCCTATTGTTTTCACTTCTTCTGCAGCCGTACCAGCGAGCGGAGACTGGGGTGGCGTGGTTATCCTGGGTAGTGCACCACTGAACAGGGTGGATGCAACTATTGAAGGAATCAATGGTGCAAACATTCCTGCTGGCGTTGACATCACTTATGGTGGTGGTGGTGCTGGTTTGGGAAATGCAAATGAAAATAAAGGAACACTTAACTACGTACGTATTGAATATGCAGGTGCGATCATTGCCCCAAATAATGAATTGAATGGATTAACTGGTGGTGGTGTTGGCCGTGGTACTTTTATCGATTTCGTGGAAGTATTATATGGTGCTGATGACGCGTTTGAATTTTTCGGTGGTACTGTAAACCTCAAACACCTGATTGCCCTTGCTCCGGATGATGATGCATTTGATTTTGATTTTGGTTATAATGGCCATATCCAGTTTGCTGTTTCTGTTTTAAGTCCTAATAAAACCGCTTACTCTTCTGATCCAAACGGAAATGAAGTTGATAATGATGCAACAGGAACTGCTGCTACTCCAAGAACCAAACCAACCATTTCTAATATGACAGTGATTGGTATGGAAGATTCAACCACTGCTGGTGTACTGGGTAAAAAATTAAAAAGTGGTGGTAACTACCGCAGGAATTCAAGTTACGTGATCAGGAACTCTGTTTACATGGGTTTCCCTGTAGGCATGCTGTTTGAAAGCGCCGGTACACAAGCCGATATCGCCAATTTTACAAACAATGTTGTACATGGTTTCCGTGCTGCTGTCACTGGCGCAACTCCGAATGGTACAAATACACTTATCACCGGTGAAGTAGGTTTCTCTAATGAAACCATCGACCTGGTGGATCCATTCAATCCAACTTTCCCCGATTTCAGGCCAAGTGGTTCTTCACCTGCTGCAAGCGGTGCAAACTTTTCTGGTTTAGTAGGTACACCTGCTAATTTCTTCCAGACAACCACTTACCGTGGTGCATTCTCTTTGTCTACTAACTGGAATGCTACCTGGTCAAGATTCTTTTAATTCATAAAACAACTAAGTGTATGAAAAAATTATTAATCATATTGTTTGTGCTGTTGTCGTTTGGCTCCAATGCACAAACATT
>JAKQKY010000328.1 GCA_029560415.1 Bacteroidota bacterium
CGGAACCATGGGAAGTGGCATTGCGCTGGCAGCGGCCCTGGCGGATTACGACGTGATATTGTTCGACAGCAACGAAAAAGTACTGGAAAATGCCGGCAGGATGATCGGTACAAACCTGGCTACCCTGGTGGCCAAACAAAAACTCAGTGAAGCTGGGAAGGAACAGGCGACCAGGCGTATCCGATACACTGCTGATATTGCCGAATGTGTAGCCGACCTGGTGATAGAAGCCATCATCGAAAAAATGGAGGCCAAGGTAGGATTGTTTACATCTCTAGCAGATATCAATAGTCCGCAAACGATCCTGGCCAGCAACACCTCATCGCTTTCCATTAACATATTACAGGAACAGGTCTCACATCCCGGGAGAGTTGCGGGACTACATTTTTTTAACCCTGCACAAATCATGAAACTGGTAGAAGTGGTGAAGGGAAAAGATACGTCGCAGGAGGTGATTTCGATACTAACGGACCTGTGTACCCGAATGAAGAAAACGCCGGTGCTATGTATTGACGCTCCCGGTTTCATTGTAAACAGGGTTGCCCGGCATTATTACCTGGAAGCAATGCGGCTGGTAGAGCAGGGTATCGCAGATATTGAATCTGTAGATGCAATGATGGAAGCTTCAGGGTTTAAAATGGGACCATTCAAACTGATGGACCTGATCGGTATGGACATCAACCTGGCCGTATCGCAATCCTTGTACGATGCCTTTGATCAACCTGCACGCTTCAAACCATCGGAACTCCAGATTCAAAAAGTGAAATCCGGGGAGCTGGGTAAGAAAACAGGAAAAGGTTTTTACGTTTATGCGGCAGGGTAAGCATCACCTCTTATTATTTTAACGACCAATCAACCTACCTTTAACACTGCATCTATTCATTAAATAACCACCATGATCTTAGTAACCGGGGCTTCGGGATTACTTGGCGCTGAACTCACCACTCAGTTGCTGGAACAGGGGAAAAAAGTGAAGGCCATTTATCATAAACGGCCTGTTTCCATTGCCGGGCATCCAAACCTGCAGGTCGTTCAATGTGATATCCTGGATGTGATCGCACTGCAGGAGCTGATGACGGATGTAGATGAAGTGTATCATTGTGCCGGGCTGGTTTCATTTACTCGCGGTAACGCACAGATGCTCTTTAAAGTGAACGTGGAAGGAACGGCCAATATTGTGAATGCATCACTGGAAGCAGGCGTAAAAAAAATACTTCATGTGAGTTCTGTTGCAGCCCTTGGCCGAATACGGGATAATGAGTGGATCAATGAATCGATGCAATGGACTGAAGAAACCAGCAACAGCAAGTATGGGCAAACCAAGTACCTGGGAGAACTGGAAGTGTGGCGTGGCATAGCAGAAGGGCTTCCTGCTGTTATTGTGAATCCTGCAATCATCATTGGGCCCGGAGATTGGAACGATGGATCAACCGGGATATTTAAATCAGTGTATGATGAATTTCCATGGTATAGTGAAGGCATCACCGGGTTTATTGATGTACGGGATGCATGTACTGCCATGATCCAATTGATGGATAGCAATATTCATTCGGAAAGATTTATTCTAAGCGCCGAAAACGCTTCATACAAAGACGTGTTTCACATGATCGCAGCTGCATTCAAAAAAAGACCGGCCTATAAAAAAGTAACGCCCTTCCTCGCAGGATTTGTGTGGAGGTTGGCGGCTCTTAAAAGCAGGTTCACCGGGTCTGCCGCATTGGTAACAAAAGAAACCGCGAAGACGGCGCTCACCAAAGTTTTTTACGATAATACCAAACTAAAAAAATTCCTTCCTTCTTTTACTTACAGGAGCCTGCAGGTAACCATCTCCGAAACCTGCGTTGCATTGCAACAAAAACTTAACAACCATTAATGTATTTTCGTCCTTGAAGGGCTTCTTTTGCTTATCAAATACAAATCATTATGAAAATAAGGTTGCTCCTGGCAATGCTTTTATCTACGCTGTTTGCCACAGCACAGTCTACCAGTTTTTCTGTAAGCGGTAAGATCATTAACGCAGAAACAAAATTGCCCTTACAGGCGGCATCCGTATTTGCACAAAATACAACCTTTGGAACTGCTACTGATGCTTCCGGTCATTTTACCTTATGGTTACCCAATGGTGGATACGACCTGGTGGTAACGTTTACCGGTTTTCAAACAGAAACCAGGAGGATCAGCACCGCAGATGAAAATAATAAAGACATCGTGATTGAATTGAAACTGAAAGAAAAAGAAATGGAAGCAGTGTCGGTAGTATCTACCTCGGAAGTAAAAGACGGTTGGGAAAAATATGGTAACTTTTTTCTAGAACAGTTCATTGGTAAAACAGAGAACAGTAAATATTGCTCCATATTAAATAAGGAGGCCATTCATTTTTATTTTTCGAAAAAGCGCAATCGCCTGAAAGTGCTTGCTACGGAACCCATCCGGATCGAAAATGCTGCATTGGGTTATCAAATCAAATACACGCTCGATTCCTTTACGCATGAATATGCAACACAGATAAGCCTCTATACGGGCTATCCACTGTTTGAAGAAAAGCAGGCTACTGATGAAACCCAGAAGTTAACATGGCAGGGTGCCAGGCAGAAGGCTTACCAGGGTTCTATCCTGCATTTTATGAGGAGTGTGTTTCAACGGCGGTTAAAGGAAGAAGGATTTGAAGTACAATATGTGGTCAATATAAACAACCGTGATTCAGCATTAAGGCTAAAGGATTTTTACACAGCACTTAATTATCAGAAAGACGATAGTACCCAAACAGTTGAAATTAAACCGAACCAACTGCAACTGGGCGTCATTTATACCGGGGAAAAACCGGCACCGGATTACCTCCATGAAAATCCCAATGAACCTTCCAATTTCCAGTTTTCCTTTTTATCCTTCCTCCCCAACCGGTCGATCATCATAGAGCAAAACGGGTATTTTTTCGAACAGAATGATATTACCATCAATGCATACTGGACCTGGGACAAGGTGGCCAACCTGTTACCTTATGATTTTACAGCTCCATAATGCACAGTTATTGCCTAAAATGCACAGTTATGAATTAGCGGCCCTGAATTAATGGTGCAATTAACCATATTTAATACCTTACTGTACAATCCGTACACTATCTTACTCCCCTGCTGCAATGCAGGGGATTTTTTCATATATTCAATTAACTTAATTACGTACTGATTGGTTCGTTTTTTAATATATATTTTTTTCCTGCTTTTTTCCCCGGTGCTGGCATTCACGCAGTCTTTTAGTTATGTTCATTACGATACCCGTGATGGATTGGCTGGATCAACAATTTATGACATGAGCCAGGATAAAGACGGCTTTATATGGTTTGCAACCGAAAATGGATTGAGTCGTTTTGATGGTACAAACTTTAAGAATTTTTCTGTCAAAGATGGTTTACCCGATAATGAAGTATTAAGGGTTTATGCCGATAGAAAAGGAAGGGTATGGTTGGGAACTTTTAGTAAGGAGCCTTCATATTTATATAATAATATAGTCCACAATAGTTCAAATGACAGTACACTCAAAAGAATTAAATTTATTTCCAACATTCTGTTTATAGATGAAGACTTGCAAGGGAATATCATATTGGGAGATAACAGGCTTATATATAAAATTTCTATACATAACGAAGTAACCGAAATGACCGCTTTCCCGGCATTTAAAAAAATAAAAACATTTTATTGGAATGTATACCCTGATTATTTTGATGGTGGATTTTGTTATAATGCCGATCATGCAGTGTATAAGCTGGCAGGGGATAGCCTGGCTTTATTTTATAAGAAGGGCGATACAACTTACCCCAGAATTTTACAAAGCGATCTGAGCAGAAATGGAAAGCAGCAGCTGATCTATTTACCCAATACAGTTTTAAGTTCTGCAAAACTAAAAAACTCTTATAAAGTATTAATCGCAAATACGACCAATGGATCATGGTCAATAGATACAATACACAATAGAATAGACGAACATTTTTTGCCAGGAAAAATTGTAAGCGCCTGTTTAATTGACCAGGAAGGCAATACATGGTTCGCAACTTTTGGAGAAGGAATATTCAAAATGCCATCCAGGGAAATTCAAATCATCAATAAGGAAAATGAAGTAGCTGATATTGAAAAGGAAGTGTATACCGTTATCTCCAATGGAGATGATATCATCGCAGGAATGGGAGACAGTAAAGCCATGGTTATACATAACAAAGAATTAAAAAGAATTCTTGATTTTAAAGATTATTTAAAGTTTGCAATCAATTCCCGCACAAACAACAGGCTGTATGCAACAGAACGGTTATCATCTGGGGCCCTCATATTTGGTTTTGATAATTTCCTTGTGAAAAGTGAAGCGGGGAAGTATACATTTAATTATATGCAGCCTGTGAAATCTGTTGCAGCATTCGATTCCGGGCATATATTAGTTGCTACCAGGGATTATTCCTATAAGCTCAGGATCGGCGACCTTGCAATCATTGATACCATCTGGCGAGAGAGATGTACAGATTTATTTTCTTTAAATAATCGTATATATATTGGAACTTTACAGGGTTTATATGAATTACAACCAGGTGGGAGCCAACGGTATCTTGGTGAAATTCATCATGCTTTACAACGAAGGATCAACGATATCAAAGCAACTGCTGATGGAACGATCCTGGTTGCTACCAATGATGAAGGACTGGTAGCTTATAAAGAGGGAAAGCTGAAGTTTGTTTTGAACGATGCCAATGGTCTCAGCAGCAATATTTGTAAAACCATTTTTGTAAAAGGTACTGATCTGTGGGTAGGAACAAACAAGGGCATCAATAAAATAGACCTGTCGAACCCGGCACACCCGGTTACCCGTTTCACTGTTTCTGATGGTTTGCCAAGCGATAACATTCACTCTTTATACATAGATGACAGCACTATTTGGGCGGCAACACCTGCTGGACTGGTATTCTTCAATGAAAAGAAAATCACGGCAAAATCAATTTGTAACCTGGAATTGTTATCCGTAACGGTTACTGATAAAAAACAACCGATCCAGGAAACCTACAAACTTTCATACCGTGATAACAATATCGATTTTGAATTTGCAGGTATCTCATTTAAATCGGGAAGTGAAATAAAATACTATTACATATTAAAAGGGCTGGATAAAGATTGGAATCAAACTACTGATCATTCTATACATTATCAATCCCTGCCTCCGGGTGATTATGAATTTCAACTCTACGCAAAAAACAAGTATTCCGTAATGAGTCGTACCATCGTAATCCGGTTTTCCATCTCCACACCATTCTGGAAAACCTGGTGGTTTTATTTAATAATAATATCAACCGTTATTTTAATAACCGTTTTCTTTGTGACCCGGCGAAATAAAAAGAACAGGGCCAGGATTGCTGAGAAGCGTATGTTTCAAAACCAGTTTGCCATTTTAGAACAGCAGGCGCTACAGGCACAAATGAATCCTCACTTCATTTTTAATTGTCTATCATCTATTCAACAATATATTCTTACAAATGACCGGCAAAAAGCCAACCAGTATCTTACCGATTTTTCTTCACTAATCCGGCAAACACTTGATAATTCCGGGAAAAGAACCATAAGTCTTGCCGACGAAATAAAGTATCTCGAACGTTATCTTCAAATGGAAAAAATGCGGTTTGGTGATAGTTTCAGTTATGAAATAGTTGTTCATCCTGATGTGCAGATTCATGCAATACAAATTCCTGCGATGCTTTTACAGCCCTTTGTTGAAAATGCGCTCAGGCATGGCATTCGTTATAAACATGAGGGATTCGGGAAAGTGAATCTTCATTTTTCTATGGATCACGGAACACTCATTTGCAGTGTGAAAGACAATGGCGTAGGACGGCAAATAGCTGCAGAGCAGAAAAGCCGTCAACACATCGAGTATCAGTCAAAAGGGGTTGAACTAACAACAAAAAGAATTGAACTATTAAATAAAATAAACGAACATTCCATTTCTGTACAGATCATCGATCTTCATGACCATGATGGCCTGCCAACAGGTACAGAAGTCATTATTAAAATACTCATATAAAATGCCAAATAGGATTAAGGTTGTAATAATTGATGATGAACCTGGAAATATTGTTACACTTTCCGAATTACTAAAAGAGTATTGCCCGGAATTAACAATTGCAGGTACTGCTTCCAATCCATTGGCCGGGTTTGATCTCATTCTGCAGACACAACCAGAAATTGTTTTCCTTGATATCGAAATGCCATTTGGAAATGCCTTTGATTTCCTGGATAAATTTGAGCAAATTAATTTTGAAGTAGTATTTGTAACAGCTTTCAGCAACTATGCATTAAAAGCCATCAAATATGCCGCACTGGATTATATTTTAAAACCTGTTGATAGTGGCGAATTGCAATTGGCGGTTGAAAAAGCGATGAAACGATTGGATGAAAAGAGCATCAATACCCGGATTGCGTCAATGCTTAATAACCTGAATGGAGAAAGTAAAGAGATCCAGAAGATCGGACTATCTTCCATGGAAGGTTTTGACATTGAAGAAGTGCAACAGATCATGTACCTGATAGCCGATGGAAGTTATACAGAGGTATATATCCGGAACAAGAAAAAACAACTGGTCTCCAAAAACCTAAAAGAGTTTGAAGACATACTGCCAGCCTCCCTTTTTTGCCGTGTACATCATTCGCACTTGATCAATATCAATTTTGTAAAGAAATATGTAAAGGGAAGGGGCGGTCATGTAGAAATGGAAGATGGCATCCGTATAGAGATATCGGCAAGAAAACGGGATGCCTTTCTTGAAAAATTCAAACAGCTATGACGAAAGAAGCCTGTTATATTTAAGGTTTACCCATCACTTTTTCCCACAATGCGGGAATACGTTTTACCCAAACCAATTCTTTCATTTTTTCCCTGGCATCTTCTATCGGGCTACCAAAATAAGAGCGGTTGCCTTCTGTATCTTTTCCAACACCGCTTTGTGCAAGGATCACAGCATTGCTTCCGATGGTAAGTGTTTTACTTACACCTACCTGTCCCCACAAAGTTACTCCGTCTTCCAGGGTAACCACACCGGCAATACCAACCTGTGCAGCGATAAGGCAGTTCTTGCCGATCACGGTATCATGCCCGATGTGGATCATGTTATCCATCTTTGTGCCTTTGCCAATAATGGTATCGTGGCTTACACCACGATCGATGGTGCAGCCCGCGCCGATCTCCACTTCATCTTCAATGATCACCCTTCCGCAGCTTGGCATTTTTTTATACCATACGGCCCGGTCTTTTTTGCTGTTATAGTAAAAGGCGTCACTTCCAATAACAGTGCCAGCCTGTATCACTACATGATCGCCAATGATGCAATGATCCATGATGGTCACATTGGGATGTATCACGGTATTTTTTCCGATAGTTACATGATGGCCAACGAATGCATTCGGGTATACAAAACTTCCTTCTCCAATCACGGCGCTGTCGCTGATATTTTTATTGGATGGTTCAAAGGGCCTGAAATGATTTACAATTTTACAATAAGCTTCAAACGGGTTTTCTACCAACAGCAAAGCCTTGCCTGAAGGCACTTCCACTTCTTTATTGATGATGATAAAACTGGCGTTGCTGTTGATGCATTTGTCGTAATATTTTGGATGGTCAACAAACACCAGGTCGCCGGTTTCTACTTTATGTAACTCATTGATGCCTGTTGCCTGGCCATTGCTGTTGCCGGTAATTTTTGCCTGTATCAGGTCGGCAATCCATTGAACAGGAACAGGAGAAGGAAATCGCATGGTGAATAAGTTTCTGCAAAGGTATGGTCGTTTGGTTTTTATTTGATGCAGGAATTTTGTTACCCCGGGCAGAAGAGGAACAATTTTTTTTTGATTCGCCTACTTCTTTTTTTTGGCTGAAATAGACGCTATTTAAATTGAAATCAGCGGCTGATGAAAATGGAATTAATCAATGCGGCTGTGAAAGTAACTTGCTGAAATGCCTGTAAAATTAATGCTTTCAGCGATTTCGTTTTTTTGATTTTGTTGGTATCGGTTGTTTTATTTTGTTGGAAGGATGGCTGAAAACAGTAAAAAAATCTTTGTCCTTATCCACAAGCACTTTGAAAATGTTAATAAAATAGTTGTAAATATTTTTTTAGTTAGCAAAAATTATTTTTAATATTGTGTAAGGGATTTATCCCGGTACTTACTAACCCACCCATATAACAAAGCTCGGCTACCAAACGTCGGGCTTTTTTATTTTAACGGTAACCTGATTTCGGTATCAGGTTTTAACGTTAAGCTTCCAAAAAATCCATTGCAGCATGGCTGTGTTTCCATCACATACTTTCCTTCGCAAAGCAATAAACAATTACCTTGCAGTTTAAATTGGTAGTGTATGTTAAGATCCATGACAGGCTTTGGAAGGGCCGAACAAACTGTTTCAGATAAAACGTTCCTCGTAGAAATCAAGGCATTGAACGGAAAACAGTTTGAACTTCAGTTGAAGCTTCCGCCATTGCTCAGGCCATATGAGTTTGAAATCCGCAACACCTTGCAGGAACACCTGGTACGTGGAACCGTTGATTGCTATGTGAACATAAAACAAAACGGCACTACCAAACCCGTTACCATCAACACCGAACTCATCAAAGCATATTATAACCAGATACAGCAACTTGCCGGTGAGTTGAATATTGATACCAATTCTGTGCTCAGTGCTTTGCTGCGTTTGCCCGAGGTCGTTACTCCCACCAATGAAGTTTTGAATGATGACGATTATAAAGAATTCAATGAAGTATTGCTGGCTGCCCTCAAAGAATTAAACAACCACCGCGAAGAGGAAGGTAACTCATTGGAAAAAGACCTGCTCACCCGGATATCAAATATTAAAGACCAGGAAGAATCTATCCTTGCCCTGGAACCAAATCGAAAAATAAGGATCAAGGAAGAGATTTTGCAATTATTGGATAAACATGTAGGACAGGAAAATATCGACAACAACCGCATGGAGCAGGAACTGATCTATTACATGGAAAAGATCGATATTCATGAAGAACAGATCCGCCTCAGGCAACACTGCGAATATTTTCATGATATCATGAATGGTCCTGAAATGGGAAAAGGAAAAAAACTTTCCTTTGTATTACAGGAAATCGGACGGGAAATAAATACCACCGGTAGCAAAGCCTATGATGCAGATATTCAGAAATGCGTGGTGAAAATGAAAGATGAACTGGAAAAAGCAAAAGAACAGGTGCTAAATGTATTATAATATTTCCCCATTATTTTTTCGTATTATTTTTACAGCATGAATACCAGAACAGGAAATACATTACCATTTCTTATCATTGGCTTATGTTGCCTGCTCATGGCAAGTGCCTGCCGGCAGGTAGAAGTATTTGAAAAAAATACGCCGATTCCACATTACAAATGGAACCAAAACTTTGCAGCTACCGGCAGCTTCTCCATTGAAGACACCGCATCTTCATACAATATATATGTAGTATTGCGGCATACGGATGCTTATCAATATAATAATATCTGGCTCAATATTGGCTTGCAATCACCAGGCGATACCATGTATCATCAAAAAGTAAATCTCGTGCTTGGGCACGATGGAACCGGATGGGAAGGTTCGGGCATGAATGATATCTGGGAATTGAGAAAACTGATCAGGGGCAATACCCGGTTTATTAAAAAGGGGCTTTATCAATTTAGTATTTTCCAGGTAATGCGGGATAACCCATTGCCTCATGTAATGAGTGCAGGATTAAGGGTTATCAAAGCAAATTGATGACCCAGGTAAAATTTAACATTCCATCTTTGCATAAATACGGGAACAGCCCGTTATTGATAAAACAATTCTTTATTTTCATCCCAACTTTTGCGGATTATATTCGGGTTAAGTTATCTTTATGCAGTTTTTAAACAAACACTAATTAAATCATTTGAAAGTGAATCGTAAAATTCTTTTCTCATTATTGATCGTATCCACCCTTATTACCAGTTCACAGGCGCAGGAAAATGGTTATATCCAACAAGGTGAATTTGGCATTACTGCAGGCGCAGCACACTATTTTGGTGATCTAAATACCAGGGCCGGACTCAACAGGCCAAAACCTGCACTCGGCGCTTTTTTTCGCAAACAGTTTGGGAATTATATCGGCCTCAGGGTTGCCGCACATTATGCACAGGTAGGTTATAGCGACAGCTATAGTAAAAATGAATACCAGAAAACAAGAAACCTCAGCTTCAATTCAAACATATTTGAACTGGCGGTATTGGGTAATTTTAATTTTTTCAAATATATTCCGGGAGATGCTGCTCATAGCTTTACACCCTATGTAACCCTTGGTGTTGGAGTATTTACCTATGATCCTTATGCTTACCTGGAGGGAACGAAATATTTTTTACGTCCTTTGGGAACCGAAGGTCAGCTGTCAGGTATCGGCAAAAAAGAATATAGCACCATGGGAATTTGTATACCATTTGGTGTTGGTATAAAATACAGCATCACCGAAAAAGTAAATCTTTCATTCGAGATCAGCCAACGCTTTACCAATACCGATTACCTGGATGATGTAAGTACAACCTATGTTACCAACCCAAGCGTAGCTTTTCCGGCTGGACCTTCTGGTCCTTCACCTGCTTATTTATTGCAGGACAGGTCGTATGAGATACTGGGCGACAACAATAAACTAAGCAATACACCGGGAAGGCAACGAGGATGGAATAAGCAAAAAGATCAATATGTGATCGCTGAAATTGGCATTTCTTTTAATATTGGCACTTATCATTGTCCTACTGCTAACTAAATGAGTTCATTTTTCTCTCAAATAGCATACGGATAACATAATGTTTTAATCGATTTCTGCTAAAATTTTGTAGTTTTGCACCCCAAAGTCAGGCCCTGCGCCTGACTGCTCATTTTACACATCCATGGTTTTAGCAGACAAAATCGATACTGAAAGATTACCCCGCCATATTGCCATCATTATGGATGGCAATGGTAGATGGGCCCAGGAAAAAGGGGAAGATCGCCTGTATGGCCACTTACATGGCGTGGAAAGTGTAAGGGATATTGTAGAGGGCGCCGCTGAATTGGGTGTTCAACACTTAACCCTATATGCCTTTAGTACCGAAAACTGGGACCGGCCGGAATATGAAGTAACCGGCCTCATGGAATTACTGGTAGATACCATTCGCAAAGAAGTTCCCACACTCAATAAGAACAATATTAAACTGCATGTGATCGGCGATACCGGCATGTTGCCTGCCTATGCACAACAGGAATTGGCCGAGGCCTTGCAGGAAACATCAGCCAACACCGGCCTCAAACTTATCATGGCATTGAGTTACAGCAGTCGCTGGGAAATCGTAAATGCCGTGAAGAATGTAGCTGCAGATGTAAAAGCTGGTAAATTAAATCCGGAAGATATAACCCAGGATGTATTTCATCAATACCTGGCCACCCATGAATTTCCCGATCCGGAACTGATGATCAGGACCAGTGGTGAATTCAGGATCAGCAATTTCCTGCTTTACCAGCTAGCCTATACCGAACTTTATTTTACCAATACCCGTTGGCCCGATTTCCGTAAGCAAAACTTATATGAAGCCATCATCGATTTCCAGGGAAGGGAACGACGTTTTGGTAAAACCGGCGAACAAGTGAAGAAAGAAGAAATTACCAATCAATAAACCGGTTTGCATCAAAGAGTCCGTTTCATGGCGAACGAGTGTTGGTGTATACAGGTTTTTAAATAATTGTAAATTAAAATTATCAGCTATTGATGATCGAAAGTGCCCGTTTTAAAGCCCGGTTCCGGTCCGCTACTTTCATTTAACAAATAGTTTTCATTAATGGGCTTAATTTGCCGCACGTAAAAAACCAATTGATGTACAGGATTTACCAGAACACTTTTCTTATCGCCATACTTTTTCTGACATGCCAGCAGGCTACTGCACAAAATAACAATGATACGGTTCCGGTTTCAATAAATCCTGCCCTTCAACAGATATTCAATAGCAAGATTCCCAAAATATACACCCTGGCAGGCATTGTGGTAACAGGTTCCAAATCATTTGATCAGAACCTGATCGTATCCATTACTGGCCTGGCTGTTGGCGACAAAGTACAGATTCCCGGCACCGATGCATTCGGAAAAGCCATCCTGAAACTATGGAAGCAAAGCCTTGTATCGGATGTACAGATCTATTTTACCAAATTAGTAGATACCGATCTGTATATTGAAATAGCAATCACAGAAAGACCCAGGTTACTCGATTTTACTTTCACCGGTGTTAAAAAAGGCGAGAAAGACGACCTTGTTAAAAAAGTTGAGCTGGCCCGCGACAGGGTACTTACCGAAAATATGAAGTTGAGTGCAGTAGAAGCCATCCGGAAATTCTATTTCAATAAAGGATATCGCAATGTAACGATCGATATGCAGGAAGAAGTACTTACCGGGGTTAGCAATGGAGTTAGTTTAACCTTTAACGTGAATAAAGGAAATAAAGTAAGGATCAACTCAATCAACTTTTCTGGTAATGAAGAAGTAGCCGATCTGAAATTAAAAAAGCAGATGAAGGGCAGCAAGGAAATGACCAGGGTTACGCTGTTTCCCGAAAGAGTGACCAGTCCTTATGGAGATAGTGCCAAGAGCAAAACGTTCAGGAATTATCTCAATGAAATGGGGTTCCTGTCGATTAGTAAAACAAAAGAATATATCGATCCTTATTTCAGGTTTAAATTATTTAGTGGTTCCAAGTTTAATGATACCAAATACACAGAAGATAAAGAAAGAGTATTGGAATATTATAATGCCCAGGGTTTCCGCGATGCCGCCATTGTAGCCGATACGCAGGTGTACAATAACCAGGGAAATCTTAATCTTCACATCAAGGTAACTGAAGGGCATAAATATTATTTTGGCAATATTGCCTGGAGGGGAAATACAAAGTATTCCGATTCTATCCTGAATCTATTACTGGGTATACGCAAAGGGGATATTTATAACCTCGAACTGCTGAATAAGCGACTTGGTAAACAATTGTCGGCAGAAGGCGGCGACATTGGCAGCTATTACCAGGATGATGGTTACCTGTTCTTCCGCCTCGATCCCATTGAAACAGCGGTATACAATGATACCATCGATTTTGAGATCCGCATGACCGAAGGTCCGCAGGCTACTTACGGGCGTATAGGCGTTACCGGTAATGATAAAACAAAGGATTACGTGATCATGCGGGAACTTCGCACGGTGCCGGGTGAAAAATTCAGCCGCTCCGATATCATCCGTACTCAACGTGAATTATCGCAGCTCGGGTATTTCAATCCTGAAAAAATAAATCCGAACATTGTTCCCAATGCCGATAATGGTACGGTAGATATTACCTGGCAGGTTGAAGAAAAATCTTCTGATCAGCTGGAACTATCTGCAGGCTTCGGTGGTGGCATCGGCCTTACAGGAACACTGGGCGTTACCTTTAATAATTTCTCCATCAAAAATATCGGCAGTAAATCATCATGGGATCCATTGCCTTCCGGTGATGGTCAGAAATTAAGTCTCAGGGTGCAATCTAACGGTAGGGCATACAGGTCGTATAATTTCTCCTTTACAGAGCCATGGCTTGGCGGTAAAAAAAGGAATTCATTTTCGATAAGCTATTTCAATACGAAGTATGCGAATTCGGTTGACCGAACTACAGGGAACTATTGTAAATCCTGCGGTGATACATCTTATGTGAAAACAGTGGGCTTCGGGGTTTCACTGGGCAAGCAGCTCAAATGGCCCGATGATTTCTTCAACCTGATATATTCTCTGAATTTTCAGCAGTATAAACTTAAGAATTACGACCAGATCTTTGCCGGGCTTAGTAATGGGGTATCCACCAACGTTAGTTTGAAGGTTACCTTACTCCGGAACTCTGCTGGTCCAAGCCCAATATTCCCCACCAGCGGATCAAACTTTATGCTCAGCGGCCAGTTCACCCTGCCTTATTCGCTTATGGGCATCAAATCGGGCGAAGCCAATCAATATAAATTGCCCGAATTTCATAAATGGCGTTTCACCGGTGAATGGTATACACCAATCGGCAGGGCCAGGGGTGCAGAAAAAAACAAACAGTTCATCCTGAAAGCTGCGGCCAAGTATGGCTTCATCGGTAAATACAACCAGAAGCTGGAAGTATCGCCATTCGAACGCTTCCAGGTGGGCGATGCGGGTTTAAGCAATACAACAGCCTTGTTGGGATACGATATCATTTCTCACAGGGGTTACCCGGTATACAGCAATTCAAATCCTAAGGTGAATCCTGATGGAATTACGCCTGCAGAATATTTTACCATTTTTAATAAATACACTGTTGAACTGAGGTACCCGTTCAGTACCAATGCCAGCAGTACTATCTATGGACTGGCATTCTTTGAAGCAGCCAATGGTTGGTATAAATTCAGTGATTACAATCCGTTTAAACTGCGTCGTTCGGCCGGTGTTGGTATGCGCTTCTTCCTGCCGATGTTTGGTTTGCTTGGCTTTGATTATGGTATTGGTATCGACCGTTATAACCAAACGAGTGGTATCAAGGGAGCGGCTAAATTTACCTTCATGCTGGGCCAGGAAGCAGAATAGTTTTGTTTATTTGTAAAAAATTATCATATGAAGAAATTATTTTTGATCGCCTGTTGCGGATTGCTGTCTGTGATCACAGTTCAGGCCCAACGTTATGCCATCATTGATTCAAAATACATCCTGGAAAAAATTCCGGATTATAAAGAAGCACAGAAGAAACTTGATCAGTTCAGTGAATTGTGGCAGCAGGAAATTGATCAGAAACAAGTGGCCGTTGATAAAATGGTTAAAGATTATGATGCTGAACAGGTTATGCTTACCGATGTGCTGAAAAAGAAAAGAGAAGATGAGATATATAACAAGGAAAAGGAATTAAGAGACCTCCAGAAAAAGCGTTATGGATTTGAAGGAGACCTGTTTAAAAAAAGGCAGGAACTCATCAAACCAATACAGGATAAGGTTTATAACGCTGTTCAGAAACTGGCGGTTGATAAACAATATGATTTCATACTGGATAAAAGTGAAGGAATTACCGTTATCTTTGCCGACCCAAAACTGGACAAAAGCGACGATGTACTGAGGAACCTGGGTGTTAAATAAATGACAATAGCAAAACAGGGTGCAGCTTAATACGGGAATTAAATTACTATTACTTATATAATAAAACCAGTAAACATTAAAAACACAATGAAAAAACTTATCGTAGCAGGTGTGATGGCATTAGGATTTTTTACAGCATCGGCGCAAAACAAAATCGGTTATATCAGTACAGACGAATTGATCGGTGTTATGCCGGAAGCTGAAAAAGCGGATTCAGATCTGAAAGAATACCAGGCTTCACTGGCCCAGCAGGGACAGGATATGATGAAAGAAATGACTGAAAAAGAGAGCTTATTTGTAAAGGATTCTGCGAAACTTTCTGCCAGCATGAAAGAAATCAAAAGGAATGAATTGATCTCTTTATACCAACGCGTACAGGGATGGAACAACCAGGCCCAGGAAATGTACCAGCAGGAAGCTCAGAAAAAAATTGCCCCATTGAAAATTAAAGCAATGGATGCCATTAAAGCAGTAGCCAAAGAAAACGGTTATGCATATGTGCTCGATTTCAATTCTGTGATCGTAGGCCCTCCGGGAGATGATATCATTGACCTGGTTAAAAAGAAACTAGGAATCAAAGATGCACCACCTGCTAAAGCAGCGCCTGCTACCCCTAAGAAAGGTTAATTTCAAAAAATAATTGCAGCATATTGAAGCCATCCGCATTAAACACGGATGGCTTTCTTAATTTTGAACCATGCAACATCAGCCGATCGGTATTTTTGATAGTGGTTATGGCGGATTGACCATCATGAAAGAAATCGTCAATCAGCTTCCGGGTTACGACTATGTATACCTGGGCGATAATGCAAGGGCGCCCTATGGTACCCGAAGCTATGAAACGGTTTATGCATACACACTTCAATGTGTAAAATGGTTCTTTGAACAAGGCTGCCCACTTGTGATCCTTGCCTGCAATACTGCATCGGCAAAGGCCTTGCGCACCATTCAGCAGAACGACCTGCCGGGTATAGATGCCACGAAGCGATTGCTGGGTGTTATCAGGCCCACTTCCGAAATTATTGGCCAGCTTACCAGCACCGGCCACGTGGGTGTGATGGGTACAACGGGTACCGTACAATCCAATTCGTACCTGATTGAAATAGAGAAATTTTATCCCGATATTAAAGTAAGCCAGGAAGCCTGCCCCATTTGGGTTCCCCTTGTTGAATACAATGAATATAGATCTCCCGGTGCCGACTATTTCGTGAAAAAACACATTGATCAGCTATTACAGCAGGATGACCAGATAGACGCCATTTTACTTGCCTGCACACATTACCCCTTGCTTATGGAGAAGATCATGCAGTTTGTACCCCATTCGGTAACAGTCATTTCCCAGGGACATATCGTGGCCGAAAGCCTGCAGGATTACCTTCAACGACACCCGGATATGGCCGACCGGTGCTCCAAAAACGAGAAAAGATCATTTTATACCACCGGCGATGTGGCCGATTTTAATAATCATGCGAGTGTATTTTTTGGAGAAGCCATTGAGGCCGTAAAGCTGGTACTCTAACAGATTTTGACTATTTATCGATTCTAATCGGCTTTCCGGCGAAAACTTTCATTTTCATTTTATATTTTATACCGAAACCCCTACCTTTGCCGTCCTTTCACAAGCAGCGGGGATGGTGCCCGGCTGACAGAAACGAACATTAACAATTTTTGTAAAAGGAAAAAATCAATAAAATGCCCGGAAAAAAAAGAACATACCAGCCCCATACGCGTCGCAGAAAGTCTGTACACGGATTTCGCAGGCGCATGCAGGATGCCAATGGCCGTAAAGTATTGGCCAGCCGCAGAGCAAAAGGACGTCATAAACTGACCGTTTCTGACGAACATGGTTCAAAAAAATAGACTGATCCCTTCATGACCCTTGCCGGTTATGATACAGACCGTATAGAAGCCTTTGCCTTTGCAAAGGCTTTTTTAATACAGGCCCCATTGCATAATTTTACAATTTGCCAGCCAGTACACGATATTATTTTAAAAAAGCAGATAAGCTGAAAAGCAGGAAGCAGATCGATATGCTCTTCAGGCAAGGCAGGCATTTTTCGGTATTTCCATTTAAGGTGACCTGGCTTCCCGCAAACGCAGCTGCAAATTTACAGGCAGGGGTGGGCGTTAGCAGCCGGCATTTTAAAAGAGCTGTAGATCGAAATCGCATCAAACGCCTCATGCGGGAATCTTATCGCCTGCAGAAAAATGAATTGCAGCAATACCTCAGAGAAAAAGACAAAAGGCTTTCTGTTTTTCTCATCTATACCGGCAATGAGATTCCCCATTATGAAACCGTATTTGAAAAACTGGGGATTATTTTACACAGGTTAAAAAAACTATCCGATGAAAACGATACGCCTGCTGTGTAGCCTTCCTTTTATCGGGCTCATTAAATTATACCAATGGATCATTTCTCCCTGGTTTCCTTCCCGATGCAGGTATACTCCTACGTGCTCACAGTATGGGATAGACGCATTTAAAAAATATGGCCCGCTGAAAGGTTTCTGGCTCACCGCAAAACGCATCAGTAAATGTCATCCCTGGGGTGGACATGGATATGATCCTGTACCATAGATTTCTATTCTTAGTACATAAAAAAGCTGCCATGCAGGATGGCAGCTGGTTACAAGAAAATTATCTTAGTTTATTTAATGGCTTTGTGACGGCGATCTTCTACTTTGTCCCAGTTTACCACATTCCAGAAGTTTTTTAAATAATCAGCCCTTTTGTTTTGATATTTCAGGTAATAGGCATGTTCCCAAACATCAATGCCCAATAAAGGCGTTCCTTTCACTTCCGCAACATCCATCAATGGATTGTCCTGGTTAGGCGTAGAAGTGATCTCAAACTTACCACTATCCTTATTGATGATCAGCCATGCCCAGCCACTTCCAAACCTTGTTAAACCTGCCTGCTCGAATTTTTCTTTGAAAGAATCAAAAGACCCGAACTCCGCATTAATATGATCTGCCATTTTACCGGTTGGGGTACCGTCGGGATTATTGGAAAGGCTCTCCCAGAAAAAAGTATGGTTCCAATGTCCGCCACCGTTATTGCGAACGGCCGGGCTGATGCTGCCTGCTGCTTCAACCAACTCCTCGATGGTCTTGCCTTCATTTGCAGTGCCGTTGATGGCTTTATTTAAATTATCAACATAAGCCTGGTGATGTTTGTCATGATGGATCTGCATGGTAAGGGTATCAATGTACGGCTCCAATGCATTATAATCATACGGAAGGGGTGCCAATGTAAATGCCATAAAGTATAAATTTATAAGTGTGAAATATTAATGTATGTATAGCAAAGGTAAAGCCAAAATGAGTCCAATTAACGTCAGGTAACAGATCTTACTCATTTCGAAAAGCTACCTTTTTAGCTGAAAAAAATCTTTCATCAGTTTGCTGCAGGCATCTTCGAGTATACCGCCAATCACCTCCGTTTTTGGATGAAATGGATTGTTGGAACCGGTGCTTTTCCGATAACCATTCTTTTCATCATATGCACCATATACAATGCGCCCGATCTTGCTCCAATATAAGGCGCCACAACACATCAGGCATGGCTCAACCGTTACATACAATGTTGCTTCGGGCAGGTATTTGCTGCCCAGGAATTGAAAGGCCGAAGTTAATGCCAGTATTTCGGCATGGGCCGTGCAATCGGTGAGCAATTCTACCTGGTTATGTCCTTTCGCAATGATCCTGTCCTGCATGACGACAATGGCACCAACCGGTACCTCATCTGCATCAAAGGCCTTTTGTGCTTCCCGTATCGCGGCCTGCATATATTGCTCATCACTCGTCATTTGTTTGCTAACTTTAAAACAAATTTAAGGCAATGTCTTCTGTAAATGAATTAATGGCTATGCGACAGTATTTCAACAGCCAGGCAACCCGTTCGTTTGATTTTCGCAAACAACAGTTGTTGAAACTAAAGGCCGTGATCACGAAGTATGAACAGGAGATCTACAGCGCCCTGTATATTGATCTTAAAAAAACACCGGAGGAATGCTGGGTTACCGAAAATGGTTTCCTGTTATCGGAACTCAACCAGGCATTGAAAAACCTTGATCATTGGATGCAGCCCAGGCGGGTTAGTACAAACCTGCTCAACCTGCCTTCATCAAGTTATATTTTACCCGAACCGTTGGGTGTAGTGCTCATCATCGGTCCATGGAATTACCCTTTACAACTGTTGCTTACACCACTTGTAGGCGCCATGGCCGCAGGTAATTGTGTGGTGTTGAAATCGTCTGAATTTGCACCGGCAACATCAGCGATCATGAAAAAGATGATCAAAGAAACCTTCGACCCGGCGTTTATTTTATTTACCGAAGGAGACGGTGCTGTTGTTGTTCCCAACATGATGAATCAATTTGTTTTTGATCATGTATTTTATACCGGCAGCACAGCTGTTGGTAAACTTATATACCAGATGGCGGCTGCTAATCTTGTACCGGTAACGTTGGAGCTTGGGGGCAAAAGTCCATGCGTAGTAGAATC
>JAKQKY010000341.1 GCA_029560415.1 Bacteroidota bacterium
GTAGGAACGGTTACCATTGGGTATATGACCAAACCTGGTAATGAGATAATCAAAATTCTTCACCATGTTTTCAAGCAACAGTTTTTCTCCACTGGCTTTTAAACCCAGCATAGTAAAATAACTGTCCCAGTAATAAATTTCCCTGAAACGGCCGCCGGGTACCACATATGGATACGGCAAAGGAAGCAATGAATTGCCATCAACCTCTTTTCCTTCCCATTTGGGAGATACATCTGCATCCCTTTTCAGCACGCTCCACAGATTCTTTATATGTTTCTCAATATCTTTTTCGTGTTGTATATAGTTTACCTGTAGTGGTGCAGGAGGCAGGTTAAAATTATTTTCTATAAACTGCTGCATATGTTGCCTCACGCCACGCATCATTCCATATTGGTACATGATGTCGGCCACCTTTCTTTTCGGTGTACAGTCAACAAATGTTTTTCCATCTGGAAAGACCTGTTGCATTTGCACATCTACAAATAACTGCCCATAAATTTTATCTGGTGTGGGTGGGTAATTGTTGAGCTGCGCCTGCAACAACAGTGGCAGTGCGATCATCCATACCGCAAACGTTCTTTTCATTTTATAAATCTACAAGTAAAATTTTCTCCCAGTTCAGATTTATTTGATTTCTTTTAAGTTGAAATCACCAGCAACATATTGAAGTACCCATCCAGCTAATTCCTAACTGAAGCAACAGGATTTACATGTCCGTTGACTGGTTCATTTTGATCAGCCATGAATAAAGTTTGTGTTGGAAAAGCGAATTCAATTTTTTCCTTTTCAAATGTTTCAAAAATCCGCATACATATTTCCTGCTGTGTATCCATGAACAAAACATAATCTGCAGAATTGATATAATATACGATCTCATAGTTGATACTAAAGTCACCAAAAGATTGAAAATGCACCCTGTCCAGGTCAGCACTTCCATGAGCGGATATGATCTGTTTAACCAGGTCTGGTATGCTGCGTAATTTTTGAGCAGCGGTGTAATAAACCACACCAATACTAAATACAACCCTTCTTCTTTGCAGCCGCTTGAAATTCTGTATCACTGATTTAGCCATTTCAGCATTGGGC
>JAKQKY010000371.1 GCA_029560415.1 Bacteroidota bacterium
ACCCTGGGATACGAACAAACCCGGTTTGGCAAACCCCTCATGAAACCGATGTTCTTTATGAATGAGAAAGACAGCAATCTATACAAGACTACTGATCAATACATGTGGGGTGATCATGTGATGGTGGTACCGGTAACGGATAAAGGCCAATCCAGGAAAACCTATTACATACCTGAAGGCAAATGGACCAATATTTTTAATTTACAGGTACTTGAAGGGCCCGGGTATTACAACGACACCACGATCAGCCTGAATGTTTTCCCGGTGTATTGTAAGGAAGGTAGTTTTATACCCAGCGTAACGGGAATGATTAACAGCAGTGAATATTATTCAAAGATCCTGAACATCGTTTATTTCCCATCCGAAAAGAAAAGTGAATACCAGTTATATGAAGATGATGGGCAAAACCCAAATGCCATTAAGACCGGCCAATTTGAATTAATAAGTTTCAACAGCAGCGGTTTAGATAAACAATTAAACATCAGCATCCAATCAAATGGAGGTAAATATGCAGGCCGGGTTGAAAACAGGAAAATGGTAATCACTATTCCAAACCTGCCTAAGCAACCAACTTCTGTAACACTTGATGGCAAAACTTTGCCATCAGCCCGTTGGAGTAAGGAAATGAGGTCTTTGCAGATCCCATTGATTTTTTCGCATAAAAAAATGAACATACAATTGACTTTCGAATAATCATTATTCAACCTCAAGCTTTTTTTCATGAAGTTCATCCCCATTATAAACTGCCTGTTCGTTACAACCATTCTTTGCTTTGAATCAACGGCCCAACAAAAACCAATTTGGCAGAACAGTGTTTTTTCTTTTTATCCAGACCGTATCGTTCAGGGGAAATTTACTGCCGATGCAAAATCATCATCAGAAATTCATTCGAATTATGAAAGTCCTGCAAATCTATTCCAAAGTCCTTCCATAACCTTTAAATTCAGTATTAACGGTAAGGACAATGAAATGAAACCCGGTGTAGATCATCATTTCAATTGCCTGCTTGTAAATGGAATTTGCGAAACGCCCTTACTGCAATTCGGCAAACAATTTAAAGATGATCGGGTAATACCTGCAAATAGTTATCTTTCGCCGAACACTAAACTTTTTATAAAGCTTGACATGCGGTCTGTGTTAGAGGCTTTCAAAAATGATGGTTTTTATAAAACCTATGATGGCAGTAAAATCTTTGCTGCCGATTTTAAAGGTATATATGTTGCAGGAGCTACAGAACCCATGTCATGGGATTTTGACAACCTCTTTCAAAAAGAAGTTTTACAATTGAAAGATCCGGATGGAGATGGAATTTATGAAACCACGATGATCCTGAATGAGGAAAAAAAGACGAAAGACCTTGCCTCCTCGTGGAAACTCAGCAGGGATATCAGTGCCTTTCCGAAATATGAGTCAGATTATCCCATTACTGATGCCTTGTATAACCTGGCTCTCGAAGAAATGGAAAAAGCCATTGAACCCGATAGCACTTTCAGAACCGGTAAAGAATGGGCTGGTGTATGGACCCGTGATATCAGTTATAGCATCATCCTTTCTATGGCTTATCTACAGCCAAGGGTGGCTAAGTACAGCTTGTTGAGAAAGGTGAAAAAAGGAAAGATCGTGCAGGATACAGGTACCGGTGGCGCCTACCCGGTTTCTACCGACAGGATGATCTGGGCTACGGCGGCCTGGGAATTGTACCTCGCTACAGGAGATAAAGACTGGTTACAACAGGCTTACCGCATCATAAAACAATCTGCCGATGATGATATGCAGAATGCTTACGATTCTATAACGGGAATGGTGAGGGGCGAATCTTCTTTTCTCGATTGGCGGGAACAAACCTATCCCAGGTGGATGCAACCTGCAGATATATATTCTTCTGAAAACCTTGGCACCAATGCAGTTCACTACCATGCAAACCGCATCCTGGCTCAAATGGCCACCATATTAAATGAACCGGCATCTGCAAAAAAATATTCCGCCATCGCAGAGAATATTAAAAAAGGAATCAACCAATGGCTTTGGCTTCCTTCCAAGGGATATTATGGCCAATTTCTTTATGGTGATATTTTTCCAATTGTATCGCCCAGGTCAGAAGCATTGGGAGAAGCATTATGTGTATTGTTTGATATTGCCGACGCTGCTCAACAAAAACAAATCATCAGACAAACCCCTGTAACAGCATTTGGAATTCCCTGCATCTATCCACAGATCGCCAATATTCCACCTTATCACAACAATGCTGTTTGGCCATTCGTACAATCATTTTGGGCACTGGCTGCAGCCAAAGCTGGTAACGAAAAGTCAGTTTTACAAAGCATGGCCGCCATCTACAGGCCTGCAGCCATGTTCCTGACCAACAAAGAAAATTTCGTGGCTGATAATGGCGATTATAAAGGCACACAGATCAATTCAAGCAACATGTTATGGAGCCTTGCAGGAAGTATAAGCCTGGTACACAAAGCACTTTTTGGTATTCAATTTGGCGTAGATGGACTTCATTTTAAACCGATGGTACCTGCAGCACTCACGGGTAAGCGTACACTCAGTCATTTCAGTTATCGAAACTGCATATTGGATATTGAACTGGAAGGCCATGGTAATAAAATACGATCAATTTTCCTGGATGGAAAACTGCTTGCTAAACCTGTGATACCAGCTACGCTATCCGGAAAACACAGGGTGCAGATTAAACTCACAAATGAAATTGATGATGCTGAGATCAATGAAGTGATGAATCACACTACCCTACCAACTGTTTCGGCGAAGATCGAAAATAACCAGTTAACCTGGCAGGCTATTGATGACGCCCTCATTTACCAGGTTCTTCGCAATGGCAGGATTTTTATCAAGACACCGCAAACAAGCATACCGTTAACGGATACCAGCTATTCCCTTTACCAGGTAATTGCCATTGACAAGGATCAATTTGAATCATTTGCCAGTGAACCCATCGCCAATCCCGCCACTGCGATCCACATTGTAGAAATGGAAGATCATGTTAAGCAGGCAGGTTACTTATATAAAGGCTTTTCTGGTAAAGGTTTTGTAGAAATCAGCCGATCGTTCAATGCGAAAGTTTCCCTAACTGTTGAAATACCCGACAATGGTTTATATGCCATTGATTTCAGGTATTCAAATGGAAATGGACCTTCAAACACTGAGAATAAATGTGCCATACGCACCCTGAAAGTTAATAATCAAAAAGCTGGTACATTGGTATTTCCGCAACGAGGCAATGAAGAATGGTCTAACTGGGGTTATAGTAACCCCATAATGATAACCCTGGAAAAAGGAGATCAGCAGATCAGCCTCAGCCTCGAAGAAGCCAATGAGAATATGAACATAGAGATCAACCAGGCCATGCTGGATTATCTCAGGATCAGGAAAATAAAATAATTACATTTACTCTTTACCGTTAGTAAATTAAAGCTGATGAGCCAGATACCTTTTCAAACAATCGATTGGAAAACCATTGAAAAAACCATCCATCCGGGTGATCATGGCAATGCTACCTGGCAAACGATCCGATTCCCTGGGCTAAGGATCAGGCTTGTCGAATATAGTAAAGGTTATGTTGCCGATCATTGGTGCCAGAAAGGCCATGTAGTATATTGCCTCGAAGGTTCTGTGATCAATAAACTGGAAACCGGGGAAAGCAATACATTAACTCCTGGTATGAGTTATGTGGTTTCCGATAACCTCAGCAGTCATCGTTCGGAAACCATAGACGGCGTAAAGCTGTTGATCATTGACGGGGATTTCCTTAAAAATGAATAAAGCATTTATTTGCTTGTCCTCACAAGTCGTTTCACGAACATAATAGTGTACACCGAAAAAGCGATCCAGAAAAGTAATTGCACAATCAATAGAAATACATTGAGCCTGCCTGATGTATAATTTAAGTACATCCCATAAGGTGCTATCACCAAGGCCAGGATGGTAATAGTTAAAAAGAATATATTGAGGAAATATTTCACTTTACTCATACTGATACTTTTTTTGCTGTTAACTAAATGTACTTATTCTTAAAAGGATTAGCTATTATTAGAAAAAGCTGTAACAGAAAAATTGAATGATATACAAAAGCCGCTTCAATTGAAGCGGCTTTTGTATATCTATTAAAATAGTTGGAATTAAATCCTTGTTATCCAATAATAGTTTGCAGCGAAATCAACTTTGATCCTGTACCTGCCAGCTGCTGATGGCAAAGAAAATGCAGGATCTGCATCCCTTTGTTCAAACTCTCCAAATGCAGGTGTACCAGATACCTGGTGGAATTGCGTTCCCCAGTTACCCAATTCCTGGATCAGTTTGAAAATACCACCACCGGTGATATCAAGATCCAATGTACGAACGAACGCACTTGGATTGGTGAAATGATAGATTGGATCAAGGCTTGGAGAATTATTCCAACCATTGAGTTCACCTACGAT
>JAKQKY010000381.1 GCA_029560415.1 Bacteroidota bacterium
CCATAAGGGTTGGCATTTTCGATGGCTAATGCTTCATCAACTGTGTTAGTACGAATAATTGAAATGACCGGCCCGAAAATTTCTTCTGTTGCCACACTCATACCAGGTGTTACATAATCAATAACGGTGGGGCCTACATAGGTTCCGTTTTCTTTACCTGCTACTTTTGGATTGCGGCCATCTACCAAAATTTTAGCACCGTCTTTTTCTGCCTCGCCAATATATCTTTCAATCCGCTCTTTACTTTCTTTGCTGATAACCGCACCGAGATTTTCTCCCGGAACGATCTTTCTTGCCTCTTCACAGATTTTATCAATGATGGCATCCACATTACCCACACCGATCATGGCACTGGCAGCCATACAACGCTGACCTGCACAACCGCTCATGCTGGCGGCTACATTCTGTGCTGTCATTCCTGGAATGGCGTCAGGCAAAACCATCAAATGATTTTTTGCACCACCCAATGCAAGACAACGTTTGTAATTAGACGTAGCCCGCTGGTAAACGATCTTGGCAACCTTGGTGGAGCCCACAAAAGATACCGCCTCGATATCCGGGTGATCACAAATGCCATTTACTATTTCTACATCACCATGCACCACATTGAACACACCATCCGGCAGCCCTGCTTCTTTTAATAATTCTGCCAGGCGGCCACAACTTAACGGCACTTTTTCTGAAGGTTTTATGATCATACAGTTTCCCAAAGCGATGGCATTTGGCAAGGTCCAGTTGGGCACCATGCTTGGAAAGTTGAATGGTACAATTGAAGCTACAACTCCCAATGGCACATGCTCTGTTCTGCATTCAACGCCACGGCTTACTTCGAGCACTTCGCCAGTTACCAATTGTGGTAAGGAGGTAGCAAACTCTGTGAGCTCAATACATTTTTCGATTTCAGCAACCGACTCGCCGTAGGTCTTTCCATTTTCTTCACTGCACAATTCAGCCAGTTCCTTTAAATGCTTTTCCAAAAGCGTTTTATAGCGAAAGAAAACCTGCACCCTTTCTTTGATTGGCGTTTTGCTCCAGGCAGGGAAGGCCTTTTTTGCTGCAGCCACGGCAGTATTTAAATCGGTAGTATTACTCATTGGAACAGTTGATAATAATGTTCCGTCAATGGGAGACACTACATCCAGGGTTCGGGTGGAAGTACCGGCAGTAAACTGGCCATTGATGTAGTTCTTAATCGGTGTGTATTTCATATATTTTTTTGTTAAACTAAAAATTTTGCAGAAATTAGAGGTCTAAAGTAAAAATATTTTATTAACTGTCAAAATATGGGGTTCGTTTTATTCCTAAATGTTGCATATTTGCCCAAAGAGTAACCATGCAAAAAATAAACGGCTCCCTGGATGAACTTGACTTCTCTATTCTCTCTTATTTAC
>JAKQKY010000382.1 GCA_029560415.1 Bacteroidota bacterium
AGCATGGTAGTACCGTTGATGTATGGACGATATTTACCAGCGAGCAGATCCGCTGCTTTTAAAAATATATTGGCCCGGTTCTCCCAGCTCATGTTGGCCCATTTGTCTTTTACTTTCAGAGCAGCATTAATGGCTTTGGTAACATGTTTGGCTTCACCCACATGAAACTGGCCGAGGAGGTGTTTGCGTTCATGCGGCGGTCGGATCTCCACAGTATTCCCGGTGCGTACTTCTTCCGATCCTATGTACATGGGCACATCGATCTTATTCGCTTTTAATTCTTTTAAAGCTGCTTTTAAAGCTGCTTTTTCAGGGCTGCCGGGAGCGTAATTCAAAACAGGTTCGTTGGAAGGCATCGGGTAATAGAAATCTCCGTATTGCATGGTGTTATTTTTTTATTGTGAAGATTGGTTAATTTGAAGATGAATTGATTTGAAGATTTGAAGATTATTTGATTTGGAAATTTGACGATTAATTGATTTAGTGATTAGAATAATGAGTGGTTTTGCGTTTGGATGATGCGATGATCTTTGATAGTACTTTTATGATAACCCGGCAATCTTCTAGTAACACATCGCAATTGTCTACATCATAAGATTCTTTGCAAAGCAACAACCAATACTCGGTTTCATCTGCTTCTTTGGCGGCTATTTTCAGTTTATGAATAAAATCCGCTTTGCTTTCGGCGTTCTGCGCCTCCCTGATATTTGCTCCTACCGAAGTGCCTGATTTTAATATTTGCCTGGCTATCACATACCTTCTCTTTTCCTCTAACCGTTCAGCGAATTGTATGATCTTAAGTGCAAAGTCAAAACTAAGATCGATGATCATATTTTGGCCTTTGTTATTTTGCATTGGATTGATTTGAAGATGGATCAATTTGAAGATGGTTCAATTTGAAGATTTGAAGATGAATCAATTTGAAGATTTGAAGATGAATCAATTTGAAGATTTGAAGATGAATCAATTTGAAGATTTGAAAATGGATTGATTTGAAAATAATTAATACTTGTTAAAGTACTCAATGCAGATCACCCATAAAAAAAATTCAACTGATATTTTCCTCCTGTTTTGGAGTTTTTACCACATCGAAATCTCCTTCATTTCAAATAACTAATCTTCTAATCGAAACACTCCTCCATCCAAATAATCTTCCCATCACCAAATTTTCAAATCGATCAATCTTCAAATCAATCCACACATCACCAAATTTTCAAATCAAATAATCTTCAAATCAATCCACACATCACCAAATCATCAAATTTTCAAATCAAATCATCACCAAATCTTCAAATAAAGTAATCTACACATCACCAAATCATCAAATTATCAAATCTTCAAATCGATCTATTAATCTTCATCAAGCATTCTCCTTCTCACTCATTAAATAAGCTTTTATAAAACCATCCAGTTCACCATCCATCACAGGCCCGATATTGCCTACTTCATAATCTGTACGATGGTCTTTGATCATTTTATACGGATGAAAAACATAAGAGCGGATCTGGGAGCCCCACTCTATCTTTTTCTTTTTACTGTTTGCAGCATCTTTGATTTCGTTTCGTTTCTGAAGTTCGATCTCATACAAACGGCTTTTCAGCATCTGCATGGCCAGTTCACGGTTGCCAAGCTGGCTCCTGTCTTGCTGGCAAACCACTACAATACCGGTTGGAATATGGGTTAATTGTACTTTCGTTTCTACTTTGTTCACGTTTTGTCCGCCTGCACCACCACTCCTCGACGTTTCCATTTTTACATCTGCAGGGTTGATCTCGATATTGATCGTATCATCAACCAATGGATATACATTCACAGAAACAAAAGACGTATGCCTCCGTGCATTGCTGTCGAACGGAGATATGCGCACCAGCCGATGCACCCCGCTTTCGGATTTTAAGAATCCATAAGCAAACGGACCTTCAAATTTATAGGTACAGGTTTTGATACCGGCGCCATCTCCCCATTGCCAATCCATTTCTGTAACGGTCCAGCCTTGTTTTTCGCCATACATCCTATACATACGTGCCAGCATTTCGGCCCAATCCTGGCTTTCGGTTCCGCCAGCGCCACTATTGATCTGTAACATAGCAGGAAGTTCATCTTCAGGTTCATTGAGGGTACTCTTAAATTCGGCCTCCTCAATTTTTTCAATGGCTTCGGTGTGTGCTTTTTTCACTTCATCCTCAGTGGCCTCTCCTGCTTTCCAGAATTCAAATAATACGGCAAAATCTTCCACAGCAGTATCAACCGCCTGGTATAGATTTATCCAGTATTCGTTTAACTTGATTTCTTTAAGAATGGAAGTAGCCCGGGTATTGTCGTCCCAAAACCCAGGTGAAAGTGAAAGTTGTTTATCGTTTGCTATTTTAGCTTCTCTGTTAGCGACGTCAAAGAAACCTCCCCAAGACCAGCACACGGTCTCTCATATCCTTCAATTGTTCTGTTGTCATGCTGCAAATATATGTATTGATTTGATAATTTCAAGAACCGGCACTGGCATGTCTTAGAATCTGATGTCAAAATAATGTACAATTTACCAGGCAGGCAGAAAGCCAATTTTCCCATTTCTGTCGTTTTTTTTCTATAGTTCGTAAAAATAAATCTAGCTCCGGGTAGAATAAACTGTTTCATATGTCGTTGTATCAAATTAATATCGTTTCCTGCGGTTTTTGTGCAACATTTTGAAAGTAAAATCAACACTTTTGAAAGGACGGGTAACAGAAATTCAGGTAAACCTTTATAAACCAATTCAATATCTTACTATGAGAAAATTGTTCCCATTGCTGGTGGCCTGCTTATTTTTAACCGCCGCTCAATCGCTGAAAGCGCAGCAATGTCCCGTCTTTGAGCCAATAAAACCTACCCCATTGATTCAAGTAGGTAATACAACACATGTTAAAATACTGCCCGGGTATACCAATCACTACTCCCAACTGGATGAAACCACGGGTGAATTGTTGGAAATAACCTGCAACCTTGTTGGAAACACCGGTGAGACTGAAACAACTTTTGAATTGGCTCCCTTCCCCATTACCGGCACTTTTTTCCGGGAATTGACCACAAATTGTAATAATGGCACTGAAGTATGTTTTATACCCCTCAGTGTGCCATTAACAGATAATAATACAGCAAATTTTAACTGGAGCGAGCCTGGCAGCTGGGTTGCCAACGAAGTGCCATCATTTTCGGCTTCCCCTGCGATCCTTTTAACCAAGTCGCTGCAATTGGATATTGATTTAAGTACATCCGGAAATGGCTGGTTGGTAATTGCAGGAGGCGGCGCTGGTACCATTCCTGTAGGAAATCGTTTTACCTGTAATTCGGCCATACAGGTTTACCCGGGAGGTCAGTTCTTAAACTTTGGTACCCTTACCGGATCCGGTCAATTTTATGGTTCTTTCGTAAACGGTGGCAGTATGGCCCCCGGCAACGGAGCAGGCCAATTTGCAATAAATGGAAATTATACATCCCAGAGCAGTGCAAGCCTGGATATAGAAATAACGTCTACTTCCTTTTTTGATGTACTGAACGTTGATGGGAATGCATTTCTTGATGGTACGTTGAATGTTGCGTTAACAGATGGTTTTGTTCCATCGCTTGGCGATAATTACCTGATCATGCAATATGCATCTGCATCAGGTGAATTTACATCAACCAACCTGCCAACGTTACCTCCGGGACTTGCCTGGACGATCCATTATAATGCAACCAATGTAACGCTGGAAATTACTGAAGCTCCCGTGATTGAAACACCAACTGCTTTTTTAGTAACAGGCGGAGGCGCTTTCTGTAATGCCGGTGCAGGTGTTGAAATTGGCCTGGCTACTTCTGAAATCGGGGTAGACTACCAGATGGAACTCAATGGCAACGATGTTGGGAATACTTTCAGCGGAACAGGCGCTGCCATTAGCTTTGGATTGATCACAACCCCAGGTATCTATACGGTATATGGCATGAACACCAGTACTTTCTCGATCAGTTACATGCTAAATAGTGTAACCGTAGCTGTTATACCGCCAAATCAATTACCGGCAAGGCCAGGCATTATATCGGGGCCAAAAGATGTTTGCCCTTTCATTGATGCAGAATCGGTAACCTACTCGATCGTTGCAAGCCGTTATGCCACTTCTTTTCAATGGACTGTACCGGTTGGCGCCACTATCGTGTCAGGACAAGGAACAACCAGTATTGAAGTTTCATTTGATGGCAACTTTACCAGCGGATCTGTTGAAGTGGTTGCGGTAAATGGATGTAATAACGATGTAACAAGTGCCTCAAGAACGCTGTCAATAATAAGGAGATTGCCATCAACACCAGGTGCGATTACGGGTACCCGTGATGCATGCCCGCTGATGGGCACCGGCATCCCGACTACTTATACCATTCGCCGGGCAAACTATGCCAGCGGGTATAATTGGACGATGCCCGATGGCGCAACGGCTACTCATCCGAATGGCTTTGGCATCAATGATACCATCGTTGAAGTGATATTCGACAATGGCTTTACATCCGGTTCTATCAAAGTAACTTCTAATAACAATTGTGCCGTAAGCAGCGAAAGGTCGTTGCTGATCACCCGTAAGTTCCCGAGAACACCGGGCGCCATTGCAGGCATCAACAATCCATGTGCCATTGCAGGTACTGGCCTCTCTACCACTTACTCAATCGTTCCGGTTTTATATACAAGTCAATATAACTGGACGTTACCTGCAGGTGTGAACCTGGTTTCGCAAAATGAAAATGAAATCACGGTTACCTATGATGCCGGTTTCACTACCGGTGTAATAAAAGTAAATGCGTCTAACCATTGTTACAGCAGTGCAGATCGTATCCTTACGGTTACCAAAAAAATACCGGCAACGCCAGGCATGATCACCGGACCTACAAATGTTTGTCCATTCATTGGAGTAAGGGATGGTGTGGTCTATTCCATTCCAGGTCCAGTAATTGCTGCAGAATCATACCAGTGGACGGTACCGGCAGGAGCTAC
>JAKQKY010000397.1 GCA_029560415.1 Bacteroidota bacterium
TATTCGGCAGTGAATTTTGGCGGTCACAAAATGATGGGCTTTAATAATATTGAACTCATCAGCGACAGGCCACTGGCCATTAACCTGAAAGAGATCACCGAGTGTATCAAATTATTTCCCGACAGGGCCATGATCGTTTCGTTGATGGCAGATAATGACAAACAAAGCTGGCATGACCTTATCATGAAAGCAGAAGATGCCGGGGCGCATGGCTTCGAACTCAACTTTGGTTGTCCCCATGGCATGACGGAAAGAGGCATGGGCGCAGCGGTTGGACAGGATCCTGAAATTGCCCGCATGGTGGTGGAATGGGTGATGGAGAAAGCGACCATACCAGTTATTACTAAATTAACACCAAACGTTCACAGCGTGGTGCCAACCGGCAAAGCCGTTGTAGAAGCAGGTACGAACGCATTGTCACTGATCAATACCATTCAATCGGTAACTGGTGTTGACCTGAATACACTCGTCCCTAATCCATACGTAGCCGGTAAAAGTGTGTTTGGTGGATATTGCGGGCCAGCCGTAAAACCCATTGCATTAAAAATGCTTACAACCATTGCGCAGAATGAAGTGACCAGGAAAGTTCCGATCTCCGGCATTGGCGGGGTAAGTACCTGGAAAGATGCGGTTGAATTCATGTTATTGGGTGCATCTAACGTACAGGTGTGTACGGCGGCGATGAATCATGGTTTCAGGATCGTGGAAGATATGATCGAAGGAATGAATAACTGGATGGATGAAAAAGGATTTGCAACGCTGAATGATTTTATTGGCAAGTCGGTGAATACCATCACCCATTGGGAAGACCTCGATATCAACTATCACCACATTGCCAAGATCAACCAGGATAAGTGTATTCACTGCGGACTTTGTTACATCGCCTGTGAAGATACTTCTCATCAATCGATCAACCTTGCTTACGGCAAACCTTATAACACGTATACCATCAAAGAAGAAGAATGTGTTGGATGCAACCTTTGCCAGCTAGTATGCCCGGTGAATGATTGCATTACCATGGAAGAACATCGGGTAGCCCCTGAATACCTTAACTGGATTGAGTTTCAGAAAAGAGGACTTCCGCTCAATGATCATTGATTTTACGTAGGAACGCTTAATTTAACAGTTCCTTGTTAAACGCAAATCCTTTTGCGTCGTTTAAGCTGTAGCAGGAACCCTTTTCGTTTCTGTACATTTGCTTACGAAACCTCCGAAGGAAATCATGAAAAGATTACATCTTATTGTCATTGTATTAATGGCTATGTTAATACAAAGCTGTCATTCATCCCGAAAATCAACTACTGCTAACCGTGAGTTAAAAGCATCCGAGATCAAAAGCAAGGTTGTTATTAAGAATAAAGTTCCCGCACGAACCATCAATACAAAAGGTATTCCCGCCGGCATCGTAGTTGATTTCGCAGAAACCCTCCAGGGTGTTCCTTATAAATACGGATCTGCCGATAAGAGCAAAGGTTTTGATTGCTCAGGATTCATTTATTATGTATTTACTCATTTTAAAATACCTGTTCCGCGTACTTCTGCAGATTTTACCAATGCCGGTAAGGAGGTTTTGCTGGCAGACAGCAAGCGGGGCGATATTATCCTCTTTACAGGCAGCAACGCCAATAGTGGTGTGGTTGGCCATATGGGAATCATTACCGGGAATGAAAAAGGCAGGATCAGTTTCATTCACGCCGCATCCGGTAATGGCGTTGGGGTGATCATTTCGGGAATGGGAACTTATTTCGTAGAGCGATTTGTAAAAGTGAATAGGGTATTCAGTGTTTTTTGATTTTTGAAAAAATTTCTTCTTTCTGAATTGAATGAATTGCCCGATAACAGTGTAATTTACTGCTATGAAAAGTTGTATCATCCTCCTCGCATTAACATGCCTGTATTCCTGCACACATCCACATTACCCTAATCCGCATGTTGTGATCGAAACCAATTATGGCGACATAGAAGTGGAACTATATCCCGACAAAGCGCCCATCACTGCCAATGCTTTTTTATCTTATATAGATTCGGGCTA
>JAKQKY010000419.1 GCA_029560415.1 Bacteroidota bacterium
AACCTCAGTACTTCGGCAACCAGTTGGGTTGGAGCCGGTGGTCCATGGCAATTCATGCCGTATACCGCCAGGGATTATGGTTTAGTTGTAAATAATTATGCGGATGAACGCCGGGATTATTTTAAAAGTACTCATGCAGCAGCGAGATACCTTTTGCAATTGTACCGCGATATGCACGACTGGTTGCTGGTGATAGCTGCCTATAATGGGGGACCAGGCCGGGTATATGATGCCATTAGAAAAAGCGGGAGCCGTGATTTTTGGGCGCTGCAATATTATCTTCCCGAAGAAAGCCGCAACCATGTAAAGAAGTTCATCGCTACCCATTATATCATGGAAGCTTATAGCGGAACGGGTAACGGCCTGAACATTAACAACAGTGGTATGTTTGCAGCTGGCGGTGGTTCCAATCCTTATGAAGTTAAACATACCCTTACGCCCGAAGAACTGGAACTTTCACAAACACAAACTATTTCGGGTAAATACAATTCGGTGATCATTGCCAAAAATCTGTCGATGGACATCACACAGTTCAACCGGTACAATCCCGATTTTGATAACAGGCTTTCAGCCAATGGCCAGGCAGACCTCGTGCTTCCTTCCGATAAAATGCAATTGTTCCTGGCTACTAAATACCAGATCCTGAATGAATGTGTACAGGCTTTATTAAGTGATAACGATATCCCTAATAACAGGACCGAATACCCGAAAAAAAGCCAAAAGCCCAGAAAAAAAATCCGTTAATACTGTTCCAGTATTCTTTTTATTGCAGCCGCCTTTAACAGGCTTTCCTCATATTCATTCTCCGCATCACTGTTAAAGGTAATGCCCCCTCCTGCTTTGAAGCTGACCAGTTTTTTGGTTTCATGATAAAACAAACTCCTGATCACCACATTGAAATCAAAATCACCGCCAGGGGTTACATACCCAATGCAACCAGAAAACAAACCACGTGAAAAGGATTCATGTTCATCAATGAGTTCCATCACTTTTACCTTGGGAGCGCCCGTCATGGAGCCCATGGGAAAACAGGCTTCGAGTATAGCAGTCCAATGTGTTGCTGGTGAAACCTTTCCTTCGATCGTACTGATCATCTGGTGTACCTGTGGAAAGCTGTAGATGCCGAATAGTTCCTTCACATGTACAGACCCTTCGGTGCAAATGCGGCTAAGGTCGTTGCGCACCAGGTCTACGATCATTACATTTTCTGTTTTGTCTTTTTCGCTATGGAGGAGTTGTTCTTTGCTTTGAATATCTGCAAGAGCATCTGAAACATATCGCTTACTTGTTCCTTTGATGGGCTGCGAAATAACGACTTCACCTGTTTTTTTAATAAAACGCTCCGGGCTTGCACAAAGGCAATACCGGTCGTTCAGTTTATACATCGCTGCAAACGGATTTGGGGAAACCGATGTCAATGCATGGTACAAGTACAAAGGGTCAAGGGTTGCTTCTTCTGCAAAAAACGCCTGGCAATAATTGATCTCATAACAATCGCCCCGCTGGATATGTCTTTTAAGCGAAGCGATCTTATCAAGATATTGCTTCCTGGTTTCTGTATGATGAATACGAACTGATGTAGAAATTTTTTTTGTAATGATGGCTGGTTGTGCATCAATGGCTTTAAACACCGATGCATGATTTTCGGAATCGGATTCTATCGTTAGGGTTTGTCCTTTTAAAGTAACCAATATTTCAGGTTCAAAGAAAAAAGCATCTTCAAATCCAATCGGATCTGGTTGAGCCATTTTATTTTCCGGGTAACTGATATGACCAAATAACCAGGATGGATTACCATCATAAAATTGCTTCAGTGAAGTAAAAAGATCGTTTCGATCGAGTTGCACCGATCTCTTGCAACCCACTGCCAATAAGCAGTCGAAGGCAGGTGATTCGAATTGGTAATGGTTGTTATCCAGGAAACAAAAAATGTTGAACCGGGATGACCAGTTCAACATTTTAATTGTAAACTCCTTGGTATTATTTATCGCAAAATGCGTTGAATTTTTTTTCACCAGTTTGATTAAAAATCATCATCATCAAAACCACCGCCGCCATCATCATCCATATCATCAAAAAGGCCGAGGTCTTTAAAGTCATCATCTACTTTAAAATCATCGTCATCCTTTACAGGTTTTTTGACAGCAGGACCAGCCTTTTTACCTTTTGATTTTGGAATATCAAATTCATCGAAGTCGGGATCCCAGTCGTCATCTTCTTCTGGTTTTTCCCAATCATCGGCTACTTCAACGTCATCATCATCTTCGTCGTCATCAGCTTTCTTTTTGGATGAACCTTTGGCAGTTTTCGCAGGTTTGGTTTCCAGCTCATCATCATCTTCCAGGTCATCATCCTCTTCTTCCACTTTTTTGGGAGCACTTTTCTTCGCTGCAGACTTTTTAGGTGCTGCAAATTGCTGCACAACTTCCTTATTCTTTTTTTCTGATTTTGATACCATAACTAACAGGATTAATACTGTAAAATTTCCACGACTTTTTCAAATCGCCAAATATTTTGTTGATTTTTTTATTATTTATTTTTTTACAATGTAACGATCTGTTCGCGACCCGGGCCGTTGCTGATGTATTTCACCGGCACCTGCAGAAATTCATTCATATGATTTACGTACATTTTCATTTTTTCAGGCATGTTATCGTGGTTGCTTACGTTTGATATATCGGTATGCCATCCCTGGAATGATTTGTAAATGGGTTCAATGTTCAAACGGTTCATCTGGAAGGGCACATCATTTCTTTCTTCACCATTGATGCGATAGCTGTTGCAAACCTTCAGTTCTTCCAATCCATCGAGGATATCAGCCTTTGTCATCACGATCTGCGTAACTCCATTGATCATGCAGGCAAAGCGTAACGCTACCAGGTCGATCCAGCCGCAACGACGCGGGCGACCTGTTGTACTACCAAACTCATTACCTGCCTTCCTTAAGAAATCGCCGGTTTCATCCAGTAATTCTGTGGGGAACGGACCGCTGCCAACCCTCGTGCAATAAGCCTTGGTAATGCCGATCACTTCCTTGATCTTTTGTGGAGCAATGCCCAATCCCGAACAAACACCGGCCGATATGGTGCTGCTGCTGGTTACAAAAGGGAAGGTTCCAAAATCAACATCGAGCATGCTGCCCTGTGCGCCTTCGGCCAATACCCTTTGTCCCTTGGCGATCTTCTCATTGATGAAATATTCTCCATTCACGATCTTGAACTCTTTCAGGAATTCGAGTGCATCAAAAAATTCTTCTTCCCACTGACCAATGTCTTCCTGGAAATTAAAATTATCGAGCAGGCGCTGGTGTTTCATGCGCAGCTTGATGTATTGAGTGGTGAAATTCTTATCTAACAGATCGCCCACCCTGAGGCCATTACGGCCTGTTTTATCCATATAGGCCGGACCGATGCCCTTCAGTGTGCTGCCGATCTTATCATTACCTTTCGATAATTCGCTGGCCTTATCAAGCGCCCGGTGCGTTGGCAAAATCAAATGGGTACGCTCACTGATGTATAAATTCTTTTTATAGTCGACACCCATTGCGGCTACTGCATCACATTCCTTTCTTAAGATAACAGGATCTAATACTACCCCATTGCCAATGAGATTGGTTTTTTCTTCATGAAAAATACCACTTGGGATCTGGTGCAATACGATCTTTTTATCATTCACATATAAGGTGTGACCTGCATTGGGCCCACCCTGGAAGCGTGCGATCACATCATAGTTCTTTGCAAAAAAATCTACGATCTTTCCTTTGCCTTCATCGCCCCATTGTAAACCAAGAATTACGTCGACCATTGATTAAGTCTTTATGTTGTTGAATTAAAATTATTGAATGAACTATTTGATTCAAAGTTTGCAATCGATGATATTGAAACGAAAAAGACGATTATGTTGTTTCAATGAGATTATTCTCTGGCGAAAATAAATTGAAAAAATGCAACCACCTAAAATGAAACGATTATTGCACAAAAAAATACCGGACCATGATAGTCCGGTATCTAAAATTATCTGGATATACTCCTGTTTAAGCCACTTTCAACAAACTCAATTTTGTCATATTGAATTTGCGGGTAGCGTATTCAAGCGTTACATCGAAGTTCTTTACTTTTTGAGAAGGGAGTTCGTACATCGCATCGGTGAGGATGCCTTCACAGATGCTGCGCAAGCCGCGGGCACCGAGTTTATATTCAAGTGCTTTTTCCACCATGAAATCGTACACAGCTGGTTCAAACTTCAAGACAATGCCTTCTATTTCGAACAAACGGGTGAATTGTTTGATGAGCGAATTTTTGGGTTCGGTAAGAATGCTGCGCAAGGTTTCTGCATCCAATGGATTCAGGTAGGTTACCACCGGCAAACGACCAAGCAATTCGGGGATCAATCCAAAATGTTTCAGATCAACTGAATTCACAAACTGCAATAAGTTATTGTGCTGATATTCCTGCAGTTCTTTGTTTACATTAAAACCGATGGCATTGGTATTTACCCTGCGGGCAATGATGCGATCGATGCCATCAAATGCACCGCCACAAATGAAAAGTATATTCTGGGTATTTACTTTGATGAGTTTTTGTTCGGGATGTTTACGTCCGCCTTGTGGTGGTACAAGCACTTCACTTCCTTCTAGTAATTTCAGCAAACCCTGTTGTACACCTTCGCCGCTTACATCCCTGGTGATGGAAGGGTTATCGCTCTTGCGGGCGATCTTATCAATCTCATCGATATATACAATACCTCTTTCTGCTGCAGCCACATCGTAATTGCATGATTGCAACAAACGCGTGAGCATACTTTCCACATCTTCGCCTACATAACCTGCTTCGGTGAAAACCGTTGCATCAACGATGGCAAATGGAACGTTGAGCATGCGGGCAATTGACTTGGCCAGGAGGGTTTTACCGGTACCGGTTTCGCCTACCATGATGATGTTGCTCTTTTCTATTTCAACATCATTATCAATTTTCTGGTTCAGCCTTTTGTAATGATTATATACCGCAACGGCGAGGATCTTTTTGGCATCATCCTGTCCGATTACATATTCATCCAGGAATTTTTTTATCTCGATGGGTTTCTTAACCGTGAGTTTATGAGTCGCCGTGGTGGCGTTCTTAGTATCCGTGTTATTGGCAAGCTCCTGCACAATGATCTCCTGTGCATGTTCAACACAGTTTTCGCAAATATGACCATCCTGCCCCGCGATGAGAATCTTAACTTCGTCCCGGCTTCTTCCGCAGAAAGAACAATGCAATATTTGTTGTTTTGCCATAATGGATGGTTTGTAGTCTGGTAAGGCCGAAATCTGTTGTTGTGAAAATCAAGCAAAGATAGCAAAACCTTATGAAAACGACATTAATATGACAATCTTAACATTGGATATGATGCTTTGGTTTAACGTATCAAACGTTAAACTACAATTGACATTATTATACCATGTATAAATGGCCTAATCTTCACTGAAGCAATGGATTAGATTTTTTCGAGCACATTGTCTACGATACCATAAGCAATGGATTCGTGTGCATCCATCCAGTAATCCCTGTCGAAGTCTCTCATCACTTTTTCATAAGTATGTCCACAGTTTTCTGCCAAAATCCTGGCGCCCATCTGTTTGGTCTTAAGCATTTGTACTGCCATGATCTCCAGGTCGGCACTGGTGCCCCTTCCACCGCCACTTGGCTGATGGATCATTACTTCTCCATGTGGGAAAATGAAGCGACGGCCTTTTTGTCCACCGCTCAACAAAATACTTCCCATGCTGGCTGCCATACCCATACATACCGTGCTTACGGGAGATGAGATCATTTGCATAGCATCATAGATCACCATGCCGCTGGTAACCATTCCGCCCGGACTATTGATATAAAATGTAATTTCTTTTCCGGGATCAAGTGCTTCGAGGTAAAGCAATCTATCGGTAATATCTTTGGCTGTTTTGTCATCTACCGCACCCCACAAAAATACCTTGCGTTGTTCAATGAATTTTTTATCAAACATCCACCCACTCATCATTTTTTCCATGGGATTTTCGGGTGTTGACATGGGTGCATCTTCTTCTTCCTGGCGTATATTTTTGAAACCTATATTCATGATTATTATTAATTATTAATTATCAATTTTTAATTAGTTCTTAGTCTTTTTTCATTTTTTTAGGATTCATCAACAGCACTTCATCCACCAATCCATAAGCTTTTGCTTCGGTTGATGTCATCCAGTAATCACGATCACAATCCAGTGCAACTTTATCAACCGGTTGATTGGTATGATGAGCAATGATCTCGTATAATTCATGTTTCACTTTGCGGATTTCATTCACGGTAATTTCGATATCTGTTGCTTGTCCGCCTGCTCCTGCGCTTGGCTGGTGCATCATGATACGGCTATGTTTCAGGGCTGTGCGTTTGCCTTTTGCGCCGGCGCACATCAGCACAGAACCCATGCTGGCAGCCATTCCTGTGCAGATGGTTGCAATGTCGGGTGTTATGAACTGCATGGTATCGTACATTCCCAGGCCAGCGTAAACACTTCCACCGGGGCTGTTGATATACATTTGAATATCGCGGGTACGATCGGTACTTTCTAAAAACAATAATTGTGCTGTTACAATATTCGCTACTTCATCATTGATCGGATAACCGAGGAAGATGATCCTGTCCATCATCAACCTGCTGTACACATCCATTACGGCCACATTCATGGGTCTTTCTTCAATGATGTTGGGGGTTAAATTTGTTACATTATGATTAACATAACCATGCAGGGTATTGCTGCTGATACCTTTATGTTTGACAGCGTATTTTTCAAATTCTTTTCCAAAATTCATGTTGCTGATTTTAAATTAGTGTTACAAATATAGTTGAAGTAAGGTAACGGAAAACTTCCTTCAGAAATCGAATATGCCTGCCTGTTGTTGGTCGATTAAATTTTATTAAAGAAATTATAAGCTATCGATACCGGTTAATCGCGGCTCCTGCCCTGGTAGATCAAAATGTATTGCACCAGCATGGCGATGGATGCAAGTGCTGCCACTACATACGTTAGTGCTGCCCATTTCAACGCATCTTTTGCTTTTTCCTTTTCAGGCGCCGTGGTAATATTGGCGGTTTGTAACCAGGTAAGTGCCCGGGCGGATGCGTCAAATTCTACAGGGAGCGTAATCAGCGAAAACAAAGTGGTTACCGCAAATAGAATAATACCAACAAGTAGGATGGTTGGATTTCCACCACCAAATCCCATGAAGCCAAGCCCGGCGATGATCACCCATTGCGAAAGGGTACTGCTGATCTGCACGGCTGGTACGATCTTGCTACGAAGCATCAGCATAGAATAAGCGGTTGCGTGCTGAACAGCATGACCACATTCGTGTGCTGCAACAGCCGCAGCTGCGATGCTCCTGCCTTCGTACACTTCGGCGCTCAGGTTTACTGTTTTATTCAATGGATTGTAATGATCGGTGAGACTGCCGGGTACAGAAGTAACCTGTACATCGTAAATGCCATTGTCGCGTAACATCTTTTGTGCTACTTCGCTTCCACTGAGCCCGCTGCTGGTGCCCAGTTTACCGTATTCTGTAAATTTACTTTTTAACTTGTACTGTACCGCCATGCCAATCAACATAAACAATACAGAAACTGCAATAATTCCAAATGTCATTGTTGTATTTTTTATTTTATGATAGAATTGCAAAAAGCATTCCCAAGAAAAATACTGACAAAATAGCAAAACCGTCGATTCAACCAATAAAAAAAGGGTCGGAAAACCGACCCTTTGTATTTCATATAAATTATTTATTTGTATTGTGCTGTAATCGAATTGGCCAGCTCGGTCATTTTTTTGATGCCATCTTCAGGTAAGTTACCTTTTTTGAATTCGGCTAAAATTTCCGGGTATTTGTTTTCCATTTCAATCAGGAAATGTTCTTCAAAAGCCTTTACATTTTTCACGGCAACATTCCTCAACAATCCCTGTGTACCGAGGTAGATCATCGCAACCTGTTTTTCTACGGAAAACGGTGAATATTGAGCTTGCTTCAGGATTTCCACGTTACGGGCTCCTTTATCGATCACATTCTTGGTAGCCGCATCCAGGTCACCCCCGAATTTTGAGAAGGCTTCCAGCTCACGATATAATGCCTGGTCGAGTTTCAATGTACCCGCCACTTTTTTCATGGATTTGATCTGGGCATTACCACCCACACGGCTAACCGAAATACCTACGTTGATGGCCGGGCGGATACCTGCGTTGAACAAGTTACCTTCCAGGAATATCTGTCCGTCGGTGATAGAAATTACGTTTGTTGGAATATAAGCCGAAACGTCACCAGCTTGTGTTTCGATGATCGGCAAGGCCGTCAAAGAACCACCCCCCTTAACGAGATGCTTGATAGAAGCCGGCAAGTCATTCATCTGCTGGGCAATTTCATCTTTGGCAACCACTTTCGCGGCCCTTTCGAGCAAACGGCTATGCAGGTAGAAAACGTCTCCAGGATAGGCTTCACGTCCCGGTGGCCTTCTGAGCAACAAGGAAACTTCACGATAGGCAACGGCTTGTTTCGACAGATCATCATAAATGATCAGGGCCGGACGACCGGTATCGCGGAAGAATTCGCCGATCGCAGCGCCGGCAAATGGAGCGTAGAACTGTAATGGAGCCGGATCTGAAGCTGATGCCGCCACGATGGTAGTGTATTGCATGGCACCATACTCTTCCAGTGTTTTCATGATACCAGCAATGGTAGAAGCTTTCTGACCAATGGCTACATATATACAATAAACAGGTTTGCCTGCTGCGAAAAATTCTTTTTGATTGATGATGGTATCTACTGCGATGGCCGTTTTACCTGTCTGGCGATCGCCAATGATCAACTCACGTTGTCCGCGGCCGATCGGGATCATGGCATCGATGGCTTTGATACCTGTTTGCAGGGGTTCTTTAACAGGTTCCCTGAAGATTACCCCTGGTGCTTTACGTTCCAGTGGCATTTCATATAATTCACCTTTGATCGGGCCCTTGCCATCGATGGGTTCGCCGAGGGTATTGATAACCCTGCCACTCATACCATCTCCAACTTTAATAGAGGCGATCTGGCCGGTACGTTTTACTTTATCACCTTCTTTGATCTCGCTGCTGTCGCCCATCAATACAACACCTACATTGTCTTCTTCCAGGTTCAACGCGATGGCTTTTACGCCATTGTCAAATTCTACCAGTTCACCTGAACGTACATTGTTCAATCCGTATACGCGGGCAATACCATCACCCACCTGTAATACCGTTCCTACTTCTTCCAAACTCGCTCCTGCATTGAAGTTGCTTAGCTGCTGACGAAGGATCGCCGAAATTTCATCTGGTTTGATCTCTACCATATAATTTAAGTTGAGTGTTGAAAAGCTGCAGAGCCTGGAACGCTTTTAAGCGGGTACCCGTTAACTGATCAACCGGTTTTTTTAATCGGCTGCAAAGGTAGGGGTTGACAGGCGGAATGGCAAAAAAAAGAAAGACTTATCCTTAAAATTTTAATGGATTTGCCAGCTTACCGGTTTGAATAAATGATCTTTTCCCGGTCAAAACTGAATTGGAATTTAGCGGATGCCAGCCAGGCAGGGCGACATGTTTTTAAGAAGGGTAATTTTTTAGCCATAATTATGTACAAAAAAGCGATGAGAAACAAAAAAGCTGTAATTTCCACCCTTTAATTTTTAATGCCAATTGCTAACATAGTCTTACTGAAATATGAATTTTATATACCCAGAGATGAAAAAGACCTTTTGATATCGTGGGTACACAAAAATGATCATGCTGCAGTCTGTTAAAAAACAAACATCCTTTCAATCTTTACATACCAGACATCTTTTAAATCAATAAGCACGTTATGAGAAAAATTTTCCTCTTTTTATTCTTCCTGGCTTCTACTTTTTTACTGAAGGCACAGGATATTGACCTGGCAACTGCCAAAGCCCTTGTGAGCAAAAACATTGCTGCAACAGGGTTAACAGCTTCTGACCTTGACAACAGCATTATCACGAATGCTTACAATAGTGGTGAGCTCCAGTTGGTTTACGTGCAACAAGCCTACAAAGGATTGCCCGTTTACAATGTGATCAAAACCCTTGCTTTCAAAGGGGGAAAATTGATTTCAAATGCTGGTGACCGGATCCCTGAGATCGGTTCTAAAGTAAACCAGGTTGCAGGAACCCCGTCTGTTTCAGCAGAAGATGCAGTTAAGGCTGCATTGAGTTTAAAAAAATTACCTGCTCCACTTCAATTGACAAAATCAACATTGCTGGAAGGCAGGAAATATGATTTTGGAAAATTAGGTCTGGCCTACGAAAATGTAACTGCAGAGTTGCTTTGGGTTCCCATCCAGGACGGAAAACAAGTAAAACTTGCATGGCAGGTTTACCTGGTTCCTAAAACCTCATCTGATTACTGGATGATCAGGATGGATGCATCCAATAACAGGATGCTGGAAGAAAACAACCTTACAGTTTATTGTAATTGGGATGACCCTGCCAAGAGAAATGTTGGTGGCCAAAAATATAAGGGCATTCTTGCTTATAATGGCAATGCGCATGCAGCTAAGCCTGATTCAAAATCTCTATTTGATGTAACAAGCCTGAAAGCTACCGATGCGGATCATGTGCATGAAAGTCCAACCATTGTAAATTCGGCAAGTTACCGTGTCATTGCTTTACCTGCTGAAAGTCCAAAGCATCCCGGCGGAACACCAGTATTGATAAATGATCCATGGAATGCTGCTCCTGGCAATGCTACCAGTTTAAAATGGCATAGCAATGGAACTACCGATTATAATATTACCAGGGGAAATAACGTATGGGCCAAAGAAGATCATGCTGCAAATAATGGAAGTGGTGGCGCCCCGGCTACATCAACTACCCCTGCCGATCCATTGGCTTTTAATTTTGTACCCGATTTTTTCAAACAACCAAATCAAACGGCTCCTGTACCCAACCAGCAATTCAACATTACAAACCTGTTTTACTGGATCAACACATATCATGATATCATGTATCAATATGGTTTTGATGAACCAGCAGGAAATTTCCAGGCCAATAACCAGGGCCGTGGAGGTGCGGGCAATGATTTCGTATTTGGAGATGCACAGGATGGAAATTATGTAGCGCCAAACCAGGACAATGCAAATTTTTCAACTCCAGCAGATGGTAATAGTGGCAGGATGCAGATGTACCTGTGGGATACAGTTGCTACTTTCCTCGTGAATTCACCATCTCCTGTAGCCGGAAACTATACTTCTGTAGAAGGAGGTTTCAGTACGGCCAATAAACTGATCAATATCGGGCCTGTTACCGGCCAGGTTGTATATTATAACGACAATGTTGCGGGCACAACTCATGAAGCCTGCGGTGTTCCTGCCAATTCCGTTGCCGGAAAAATTGCCCTGATCGACCGGGGTAATTGCAACTTTACCGTTAAAGTAAAGAATGCACAAACGGCAGGTGCCATTGCAGTTATCATGGTTAATAACGTTGCCGGCTATGTGCTGATGGGTGGTTCGGATAACACGATAACTATTCCTGCTGTAAATATTTCACAGGCTGATGGCGCCATACTGGCAGCACAGCTTGCAAATAATCTCAATGTTACTCTTGCTGCGGCTAACCTTGACGGTGATGTTGACAATGGCGTTATTGTGCATGAGCACAGCCATGGGATCAGCAACCGTTTAACAGGCGGTCCGGCACAGGCCGGTTGCGTTTCAAATGCAGAACATATGGGTGAAGGCTGGAGCGATTACTATAGCCTGATGCTTACACAGGATTGGGCAAATTCAAACCTGAATACGGGCTTTAGCTCTCCAAGGGGAATTGGTTCTTACGTGATAGGGCAAGGCCCAGCGGGAGCCGGTATACGCACAAAAAAATATTGTACCGATTTCACAGTAAATAACCTGGTATATGCTACATCCATACCAACTGTACCACATGATCGTGGTGAAATCTGGTGCGCAACTTTATGGGACATGACCTGGAACATCATCAACCAGGTTGGTACGATTAACCCAAGTATTTACAACGCTACCGGTGGTGGTGGAAATACCATCGCCCTGAAACTTGTAACAGAAGGGATGAAGCTGCAACCATGCAGCCCGGGTTTCATTGCCGGAAGGGATGCAATCCTTGCAGCCGATCAGAGTTTGTATGGCGGTTTATATAGCTGCGCCATTAAAGAAGCTTTCCGCAGAAGAGGTATGGGACAAAATGCTTCACAGGGAAGTGCTAATAATGTAACAGACCAGGTAACCGACTTCGCAGTAATTGCGAGCTGTAACTGTACTAACGTTGTAGCCACCACGCAGCCTGTTAATACCAGTGCCTGTACAGGGGCTAATGCAACCTTTACCGTTGCTGCAGGGGGTACTACACCAACCTATCAATGGCAGGTAAGCACTAACGGCGGAACTTCTTACTCAAATATTTCCGGGGCAACCGCCGCAACACTTACTTTAAATGCAGTAACCTCTGGCATGAATAATAACCTGTACCAGGTTGTTATAACCAATTCTTGTCCATCTACTGTTACTTCAACAGCAGCCCTGCTCACCGTAACCGATCCGGCAAGCATCACTACGCAGCCAACCAATGCCGCTGTTTGTGCCGGAAGCAACACATCATTTACGGTTGCGGCAGCTGGCACTTCAAATACTTACCAATGGCAGGTGAGCACCGATGGCGGCGCAACATTCAATAATGTTCCCGGCGCTACAACGGCTACGCTTACCCTAAATGCTGTAACCGCAGCTTTAAACGGCAATCAATACCACCTGGTGATCACCAGCTGCGGGCCTGGAGCGCTTACATCAAACAATGTAACGTTAACGGTTAACAGCCCGGCAAGCATCAGCACACAGCCAACCAATACAAACGCCTGTACAGGTACAAATACCAGCTTTAGTGTAACAGCTGCAGGTACCGGCGTCAGCTATCAATGGCAGGTCAGTACCAATGGCGGAACTTCTTATTCAACAATAACCGGTGCAACTTCTTCTACGTTAGATTTAACGGCGGTTACATCAGGTATGAACAATAACCTGTACCAGGTAATCGTAAGCAGCAGCACCTGTGCAGCAACGGTTACTTCATCAGCAGCAACGCTCTCGATCAGTGATCCTGCCAGTATATCGGCACAACCTGCCGGTGTAACAGTTTGCGCAGGCAGCAATGCCTCTTTCTCAGTTACTGCAGCCGGAACCAACATCACCTACCAATGGCAGGTGAGTACCGATGGTGGTACTAATTTCAGCGATATCAGTGGTGAAACGGCATCTACATTGAATCTCACAGCAGTGACAGGTTCTTTGAACAACAATCAATATCGTGTGATCGTATTCAGCTGTAACCCAACCGGGCTTAATTCTACGGCAGTAACGTTAACGGTTAACAGCGCAGCTTCTATCGGCACACAACCTGCCAACGTAAGTGCCTGTACCGGAACCGATGCCAGCTTTACTACGGCCGCAACGGGTACAACGCTCAGCTATCAATGGCAGGTGAGCACCAATGGTGGAACTTCTTATGCTGCCATCCCAGGAGCAACCAGTTCTACTTTACTTTTAACCGGGGTTACAGCCGGTATGAATAATAATCTTTACCAGGTAATCGTTACCAGTGCCGCTTGCGGAAGTCCTGTAACTTCTACAGGAGGATTGCTCACAGTGAGCAATGCTGCCAATATCAGTGCACAACCAACCAGCAGCACCGTATGTGCCGGAAGTAATGCAAGCTTTACTGCAACGGCCACCGGGTCGGCATTCCAATGGCAGGTAAGCACCAACGGAGGTACATCTTTCAGTGACATTCCAGGTGCGAATACAACAACATTAACCTTAAATGCGGTTACAGCTGCTATGAACAATAATCAATATCAACTCGTGGTAACCAGTTGTTCTGCAACCGGCCTTACTTCATCTGTTGTAAGCTTAACTGTTAACAGTGCTCCTGCCATTTCAGCAAATCCTGTTGACGCAATTGTTTGCGATGGCGGAAACAACACATTCTGTGTAACTGCATCCGGAACAGGGTTGACTTACCAATGGCAGGTAAACACCGGCGGTTGCAGCGGCGCAACCTGGACAGATATACCAGGCGCAACATCGAATTGCCTTACCATCAGTAGTATTAATATTTCTCAGAATAACACGGCATATCATTGCGTGATTTCGGGCACTTGTGCACCAACGATTACTTCAAACTGTGCAAGCCTGACTGTTAATGCAGCAACAGCTATCACTTCAGATCCAGCAGATGCAAGTGGATGTCCTGGCAGCAATGCAACCTTTACAGTTGCAGCTACCGGTGCAGGCCTGGGTTACCAGTGGCAGGTTAGTACAGATGGTGGAACAAACTATTCAAACCTCGGGGGGGAAACGAATAGCACCCTCAATATTTCAAATATTACTCCTGGCATGAACAATAATAAATACCGTAGCGTTGTAACGAGCGGTTGTTCAGCGACGGGAATTAATTCAAATCCTGGCATATTGACTGTTTTAGAAGCCGCAGTCATTTCTCAGCAACCGGTGAATGCTGGTGTGTGTGTGAACGCAAATACAACATTCTCTGTAACAGCTACCGGAAGTTCACTTACGTATCAATGGCAGGCAAGTACCGATAACGGTGTTACTTATACCGACATCGCCGGCGAAACTTCTGCCAGCCTGGCAATAACTAACACAACAACCGGCATGAACAATCGCCGTTACCGGGTAGTTATTTCAACCCCGCAGTGTAGTACGACCAGCGATGCAGCTGTATTAGCCGTCAATAGTTGCGAAAACAGGTTGTTAAATATTTATCCTAATCCGAACACCGGGGCATTCCACATTCGTTACTTTACTGCCAACAACTTGATTCCAACCAAGAATGTAACGATCTATGATGCTAAAGGAGCCAGGGTGTATTCAAAAGTATTCGTTACTACCTCTCCAAATCAAACTATGGATATCGTTATGAAAGATCCAAGCCAGGGCGTTTATATCCTGGTGCTCTTTGATGGCGCAGGTAACCAACTTGCTACAAGCAAATTTGTGGTTCAATAACAAATTATCATACTATAAAAAAAAGCCCCAGCTTTGGGGCTTTTTTTATGCCCTAATTCTTAAACAGACGTAATTTTTTAATTAAAAAAGCCGTAATTTCCCGCACCCAAATGCAAGTTTGGCACATGAGAAGAGATGAACTATACCGGGCGAAGCATGCCCTCTTTTCTTACTTAAATCAAATTTTAAAATCTATTCAACGGATTCGTACAGGTCAACTTGTTGTTCCATCCGTATTTACTTATTATAAATTTATATGAAAAAAAATCTACTCCTCGTTTTTGCATTGCTGTGTAGTTTTTTCCTGAAAGCCCAGGAAATTGACAAGCAAACCGCTTTGCAAATTGTTGCCAAAAACAGTTCTGTAATTGGCCTTTCTGCAGATGAAATAAATAACAGCCTCGTAAGCAATGCGTACTACGATAACCTGGCTGGGATCAAGCTGATCTATTTACAACAAGGTTTCCAGGGAATACCCGTTTATAACCAGTTGATGGTGTTGGCTTTTAAAAATGAGAGCCTGGTTTCCAAATCGGGTAGTTTTATCAGCAGTATTGGAAAAAGGGTAAATGTTGGCAACGGATTGCCTGCGATGCCTGCCACAGCGGCTGTTATGACTGCTTTAGGCGATCGGAAATTAACCGCCAAACAAGATATGTTCATGATCAGGAGTGATGATGATGGACGCAAGATCACTTTCAATGATATGGGCATTTCCCGTGAAAACATCACTGCTCAACTGATGTGGGTTCCAACTGAAAAAGCCGGGATCAGGCTAGCCTGGCAGGTGTATATTATACCTACAACTACTTCAGATTATTGGCAGATCAGGGTTGATGCTTCTGATAATCGTGTATTGGATATGAACAACCTCACAGTTTACTGTAATTGGGATTCTCCATTGCACCAGGCAAATACATGCGACAAAGAACATCGTGCTGCTACTGGTACTAACAGTGTACAACAAACGCAAAAAATATCTTTGTTCACGGGCAAATTAAACAAGCAGCAGGATTACAATATACCGAACAGCCCTGCTATCATCAATTCGGCAACTTACCGCGTTATTCCTTTCCCTGCCGAAAGCCCGATCCATCCAGGTGGCACACCTGCTGTTAAAGTGAATCCATGGCTTGCTGCACCTGGTAATGCGACCTCCTTAAAATGGCATAGCACTGGTACGAATGATTATAATTTTACCCGCGGTAATAATGTGTGGGCAGTAGAAGATCGTGATGGAAATAATGGAACAACCGGACTATCGGCTATTTCCTCAACTTCATCTGATCCGTTGAGCTTTGATTTCACCCCTAATTTTACGGTGAATCCAACCCAGGTATCTCCGGTTCCAAACCAGCAGTTTAATATCACCAACTTATTTTACTGGAATAATATCATTCATGACCTTACCTATTTATATGGTTTTGATGAAGTTTCCGGAAACTTTCAATCTAATAACCAGGGCAGGGGCGGCGCAGGAAATGATTTTGTGTTGGCTGATGCACAGGATGGCGGCGGCACCAACAATGCCAATTTTTCTACACCAGCAGACGGAAGCAGTGGCAGAATGCAGATGTACCTA
>JAKQKY010000443.1 GCA_029560415.1 Bacteroidota bacterium
GCATAAAAATGGCACGCAATTATTCAAATATAGAAATGAACAAATGGTTTAGTCCACTCGTGGATTGTCCATTTAGCGGGGCTTTGCGTGCTGTATCATAACGTTACCATAACCAACTGATTCACGAAGCCCCGATCATGAGTCGGGGTTTTTTTATGGAAAAAAATAACCGTGTAAAAATATTTAAGCATGTTTAAAAATAGTTTTCAATTGATGACAGCGGAGGAGAGATTTCTTATGACCAGGCAATACAACCGTGTAGGAATGAGCCATTGCGATCTCCGCTCCATCTTGCGACCAGGTAATCAACAACGCTGACAGGAAAGTCCTGTTGGTAAAAGCCCGGTCGGATTCCTTATCCAGCCGGGCTTTTTGTTTGAGGCCGGCATTAAAATGCAAACAATGAAAATGTTAATCGTCACCTGGTTAGTAACAAAAATGGTCGGGTGGGTAGAAAAAAAATTAATAAATAAAAAAGAAAAAGGAGGTAGTTATGTTCAGAAATCTGTTTAGACGAAGCATACAGGATGTGGAGGGACTTTTCACCGATCATTTCGTGGAGGTGAAAGCATGCTATGTACAGCGTTTCGATCAACTGCCTTGCGTAAGTTTTATTGGTGAACTCGATATCACGGCTGCTTTTGCTTTCCTGCATGAACGGCTCGGTTTAGAAATCGTAACTGTATTACAGCATGCTTATTTTGATCATGAAGAGGATAAGATGTTTTTCAACAATTCCATCATAATCCTATCATCACACCGGATGATCGAAGTGGCGGGTAACTATTGCCAGCTGCTGCATCGCCCATATCAATACGATTGGGCCAGGGCGTTGATCAAAGAACTGGCGGCGTTCCGCGATAACCCAGTTGCATCTTCCGGGCATGTACCCGTTATCGGGTTTGCCCGGCAAACAAACTTAAATTAATCAAACAACTCCCTTCGCGGAGGGAGTTGTTTACTATTTCTGCAGGGTTTATTTTTTTAAATCTAAATACCCCGCAGAACAATCTTTAAAATATAACAATGAAAAAATTAAGCATACAAGGAAAACAGATCAGGGCAATCGGCTACCCGGAAGGACCGGTGATCAGCGTTGCCATTAATGTAATGGAGAAACATTACAAACATAACAGTATAGCAGATGCGCTGGAAATGTTGACTAAGATACTTGCAACACCAACGGAATACCTGCAACACGAAACCCTGGCGCCCATTGCAGAAAAATTAATGCCACCACCCGTTCCTGAAGGAGTGGATGTGTCGTTGAACCAACAGGGAATATCCTTTAATGTGTTTGGATCAGAGCAAATTGAACAAGGAGCCATGAACCAGATGTACCAGGCTGCTAAATTACCGGTAGCGTTAGCCGGCGCATTAATGCCGGATGCTCATCACGGGTATGGGTTACCGATAGGAGGTGTACTGGCCGTTGAAAATGCTGTGATTCCATACGGAGTCGGCGTTGATATTGGCTGCAGGATGTGTTTATCGGTATTTGATATCGATCCGAAAGAACTGTTACAAAGAGAACATTATTTTACGAGGGAATTGATGGAAGCAACCTTGTTTGGAGGAGGAAGGCAGTTTGAAGTGTCAACACCACATGAAGTGATCGACAGTAAATTATTCAGCGAACTTTCTTTATTAAAACCCTTGCAGGCGAGAGCTGCCAGGCAACTGGGATCCTCTGGTTCGGGAAATCACTTTGTAGAGTTTGGAGAGGTTGAGATCATGGAGCCTGATGAAGTATTGGGAATTCCTGCAGGGAAATACCTGGGCTTGTTATCGCATTCCGGTTCCAGGGCACTGGGCGCTACTATCGCCAATCATTATACGAAATTGGCCAAGCAGAAAAGAAGGCTGCCCGGCGAAGCTAATAACCTGGCCTGGCTGCAACTGAATGAAGAAGCCGGAATGGAGTATTGGCTGGCGATGAACCTCGCGGGTGATTATGCCGCAGCCTGTCACCAGGTGATCCATGCAAAGATTGCAAAGCAACTGGGCAGATCGCCGATGAAGATGGTAGCCAACCATCACAATTTCGCCTGGAAAGAATTGTTGAATGGTAAAGAAGTGATCGTACATCGGAAAGGCGCAACACCCGCTGGTAAAGATGTACTGGGTGTGATTCCTGGTAGTATGACTGCACCAGGTTTTATTGTGAAAGGAAAAGGAGAAACCGCATCCCTGAACTCAGCGGCCCATGGCGCCGGGAGAAGGCTTAGCAGAACAGCGGCATTGGGTTCTGTCACCGAAGATGCCTTGAGGGCTGTTTTGGAAAAGCATGGTGTAAAATTGATCGGGGGCGGATTGGATGAAGCGCCATTTGCATACAAAGACATTCACATGGTCATGCAATCGCAAAAGGCATTAGTGGATATGGTCGGCATGTTTACGCCAAAGATCGTAAGAATGGATGGTGCATCGCCCAAATCATGGAGAAAACAAAAAAATGAAATAACAGGTGAGTAAGGATTAGCCCCGGTATTGTGCCGGGGCTATTTAAAATGTTTTATTTTTACGACTTATACAGTTTCATGCAGCAGATAACAGCAGATATTAAAGCATTGTTCAGTAAGTATAATGATGCGCCGATTACCCAACTCGATAAAATGCCACAGGCTGGCAGCGATCGCCAGTATTTTCGCATACACAGCAGCGATAGAACTTTCATTGCAACCTATGGAACCAATATCAAAGAGAATGAAACCTTTATTTATTTCTCTGAGCAATTTGCCAAACTGAAACTGGCCACACCAGCCGTTTTGTATGTGAGCGACGATCATCGTATTTATATACAGGATGATGTAGGCAGCATATCGCTGCTCGATAAGCTTGAACAGGAAGGATTAACAGAAGAAGTGTATGGCTTGTATAAAAAAAGCCTTTCCCAACTGGCTAAACTGCAGGTTTCCGGTAATGATGTGATCGACTACAAACGTTGCCTCACCAATGCTGTATTTGGAAAACAGGCCATCATGGCCGACTTGCTGTATTTTAAATATTATTTCCTGGATGCCCTGGCAAGGCCTTATGATAAACAAAAACTCATCGATGATTTTGAAGCATTAAGCAATTACCTGTCTCATACAGAATATACCTATTTCATGTTCCGCGATTTTCAAAGCAGGAACATTATGGTCAGGGATAATGAAATACATTTCATCGATTACCAGGGTGGCATGAATGGCGCACCTCAGTATGATGTGGCGTCGTTATTGTGGCAGGCCAAAGCCAACCTTCCCGATGAATGGAAACAAAAATTATTGGATGATTACATTGATGCATTTGAAGCAACCATTGGCAAACCGGTAGACAGGGAAGTATTCCGAAGCCAGTATAACGGTTATGTACTGATTCGCTTGTTACAGGTGTTGGGTGCTTATGGTTTTCGGGGATTGTTTGAAAGGAAAGCACATTTCTTAACCAGCATTCCATTGGCATTGCAGAACCTAAGATCTTTTATAGCGAATCAAAG
>JAKQKY010000478.1 GCA_029560415.1 Bacteroidota bacterium
TGAGCAATTCAGGTCATTTGTAGATCCAACATTTAAGTCGGCATTTGACAAGATCAGCAAAGCAAGAGGTGCAGAAGTTGAAGCTTATATCAAATCTGTATTCAAATAAATTAATTCCATTACAAAGTAAAAGCGGCTTCCATGTGGAAGCCGCTTTTTTATGCTTAAGATCTTATTTAATTTCTGTTGATATTACCAGCTTCCGCTTGATCCACCCCCACCGAAACTACCACCACCGAAGCCTCCGAAGCCACCTGAGCTTCCGCCGCCTCCACCGCCCCATCCGCCTCCACCACCGCCGGTTGGCCAGATGAAAGGACCGGTAAAGCCCCTGTACCCACGGCGACTCATAAACGAACCGCCTTTGCCTCCGCCACGGGATGAAAAGATGAGAAAGATGATGATAATGATGATGATAAACAATACCCGTCCGCCACCAACAGCAGGTTTTTTTGCCCTTGGAATTTTGTATTCTCCTTTAACGGCTTTCATGATGGCATCTGTTCCTTCACTTATACCACGGTAATAATCATTCCCTTTAAAATTGGGAACGATCTGATCATCAATAATGTGTTTGGTGGTAATATCCGGCAGAGCGCCTTCCACGCCGTAACCGGTAGCAATATTTAATTTTCGATCCGCTTTCGCTATCAATAAAATAACACCATTGCTGTATTGTTTTCCACCAACACCCCATGCCCGCCCAAGCGCAACATTATACTCGGCAATATCGTATCCATTCAATGATTCAATGATCACAACGGCTATCTGGGTAGAAGTACTATCGTCGAAGGCTACCAGCTTATTTTCCAGGGCCTGTACCTGGTCGGACGTAAGGGTTTTGGTATAGTCATTCACCAACCTTGGCGGATTGGGCTTTGCCGGCAGTTCCTGGCTGCTGACCTGTAAGGATAAAGCAATGAGTAAAAAGAGAACCGTTATTTTTTTGAGATACTTCATTTCGGCTGTTGCTTGTTTTATTTGCCAAACACGATCTCGTCGGGCAATTCATTTTTATCATCAGAAGCCATGTAAGGAAATTTTTCTGCGAGGGTATTTCCAATATGCTGCAGGCAATTTACAATGCCATCAGCCAGTTTTTCATCCTTGAATTTCCCCAGCATTTCCTTCACTTCATTATCCCAATATTCAGTTCCTACTTGTTCATGAATACCGGCATCTCCATATAAAGCCAGTTCCCTGTCTTTAATGGCCATGTATAGCAACACCGCGTTACGCTGGTCGGTTTGCTGCATGCGTAATTTGTGGAAGATGAGCGCAGCCCTTTCCAAAGGATCAACCAGCGGGTTCCTGGATTCTATATAGATCCTTACTTCCCCACTGGTAGATCTTTCGGCTTGCCTGATCGCAGAAATAATGCGTTCATTTTCTTCAACGGTGAAAACATCCTTTTTTTTGAAGAAAGAAAACATGCTGCTATGATTTAAGCCTTCCGTTGCTGAAAACGAAGGATTGGTTATTTGATGTTGAAATTGATTTCAGGCGCTTTTTCAGTGCCTGCATCGGCTTTGTAGAAAGGTTTCTCTTTATACCCGAATATGCCGGCAAATATATTATTGGGGAAACGTTTTACTTTCAGGTTATAGCCTTCCACTGATTTATTATAATCCTGGCGGGCCACGTTGATGCGGTTCTCAGTTCCCTCGATCTGGGTTTGAAAATCACGGAATGCCTGGGTTGTTTTCAGATCAGGATATGCTTCGGCAACTGCCATCAGCCTGCTGAATGAGCCTTGCAAATTGGCCTGCGCTTTCTGGTATGCTTCCAGCGATGCAGGGTCATTGATATCAACAGTGATTGAAGTGGCTTTCGACCTTGCTTCAATAACATCCTTTAAAGTAGACTTTTCAAAATTGGCAGATCCCTCAATGGTCTTGATCACACTGCTGTACAAATCTGTTCTGCGCTGGTAGTTGGTTTCTACGTTGCTCCATACTTTTTTTACATCCTGGTCGGCCGTAACCAATCCATTATAAGAATTACATCCCCAGAAACCGAGAATGACTACAATGGCAAGAAATATTAATAATCCCGAACGTTTCATGTTAATTAAGTTTAAAGGTTTATGCGTTAAAATTAAGTATTATCTTATGAATGAAGCGTTAAATCTCTTTCGAATCGGCGCTTATTGGTTTTAGACGTTTAGATAGGCGGAATATGCTAATTAGGTGGTTTGGTTATAGGTTTAAGGGTTTAAAGGTTTAAGGGTTTAAAGGTTTAAGGGTTTAAAGATTTAAAGGTTTAAGGGTTTAGAACGTTTCGGACTTTGAAGTCGTTTGGAACGTTTTGGACGATTGGAACGTGTAGAACGTTTCGGAAGTTTGTAACGTTTTAATACCCTGCTTTGGCGCCGCCGATGTTTTCGATGGGGTGCCAGGTGGTTTTAATTTCCTGCAGGTCGGTGATGAAATATGGCGATTGAGCCGCATCCGACATCCAGTTTACCTTATCATACAACACAACCCG
>JAKQKY010000486.1 GCA_029560415.1 Bacteroidota bacterium
ACTCTTTTCGATAATGGTTACCCGAAGTTCGGGATACATCCTGGCTGCATTCACCGCACAGAAAAATCCGGCTGCGCCTCCCCCAATGATGATCAGTTCTTTTTGCTTCATACAGGATGATTGGGGCAAAGGTCATGGTAAAATTTTGATCACAGAAAACTTTATTAAATGATCTGTATGAATTCTTTGATCCAATCTGAGGTTCACACCGAATGCAATCATCACTGCCTGTTATTGGGCAAATTCCGTATTGACAACCCTGGTAGGTATACCTCTTTCTACATCCCCTCATTTCCCCGAATATTCAGTAAATTGTACAAAAAAGCATTGGATGGATCCAGGAAAATATGGTTTCAGGCAGTATGTATTTTTGTATTGCTTTTAAATGCCTTTTGCAGTAAGGCACAACTTTCTTTTATCGAAAACCGGGGCCAATGGCCAGCCAATGTACAATACCGGGGTGATTTCAAAACCGGCGCCTTCTTCCTCGAACGCAATGGCTTTACCGTATTGCTGCACGATACTGCCGACCTGAAACGCATTGCCGGTATCAAGCACCCCGTCAATGGCTTCATACCCCACGATAAAAAATCCCTCACCTTACATTCCGTTGCATACCAGGTAAGTTTGGTTGGGGCCAACGATAACGCAATCAAAGTGGCAGACAAGTCTATTCCAGGTTATAATAATTATTATATCGGTAACGACCATACGAAATGGGCCAGCCGATGTAAAGTATTTCAATCGGTTACCTATCAAAATATATATCCTTCAATTGATATCCGGTATTATATTGACGCCGGCAACCTGAAATACGATTTTATTGTTCACCCTGGCGGTGATCCTTCCCGCATTGCTATGCACTATGAAGGTGTGAACAACATATCCATTAAAGAAAAACAACTGCTCATCAAAACGCCTGTTGGCGATATCAGGGAACTGCGCCCCTACAGCTATCAACCTGGTAGCAATCAACGGGAAACCATCAGTTGTAATTACCAGTTGAAAGATAATATTGTAACCTTCAGCATCAGCAGCTACAATAAGAACAACACCCTCATCATCGATCCTTCCATCATTTTCTGCACTTTCACCGGTAGTACGGCCGATAACTGGGGATACACCGCTACGCCCGGCAACGACGGAACCTTTTACGCCGGCGGCATTGCATTCAACAATGGATATCCAACCGAACGGGGTTATTTCCAGGAATTTTTTGGCGGCGGAGATTTCGACATCGCCATCATCAAATACTCCAGTGATGGATTTCAGAAATTATATGCCACTTACCTGGGAGGTAACGGTGAGGAACAACCGCACAGTATGATCGTAGATGGTAATGGAAACCTCGTGATAGCCGGCAGAACAAATTCAGCAAATTTCCCCCTTAGAGTACCCAGGATCGGACCGGGAGGAGATGATGATATTTTCATCAGCAAATTCAATTCAGATGCCACAGATCTAATTGGCTCGGTAAAGATCGGGGGAACCGGGAAAGATGGGGTGAACATCAGGCCAAAAGATGAATCGCCATTTGGTGATGATGGTATCCTGCGAAACTATGGAGATGATGCCCGTAGTGAAGTGATCCTCGATGGCGCTGGTAATATCTTCCTCGCATCCTGCACCCAGTCTGCCGATTTTCCCATTATAGCCGGTAACGGCATTCAATCCATATTTGGTGGCGGCAGGCAGGATGGTGCTTTACTTAAATTCAATCCCGATCTTTCGGCTCCCTTCTTTAGCACTTATTTTGGAGGCACCGGCGACGATGCCTGTTTTGTTGCGAGCATCAGCCCCATCACCGGGAATATTTATATCGGCGGGGGAACGACGAGTACTTCAGGATTACCCGGCGATACAACAGGCGTGATCGGACCGGTTTACCGCGGCGGGCTAACCGATGGTTTTGTAACAGAGATCAGGGCCGATGGAACCGGGGTTCTCAAAACTTCTTATTTTGGAACGGATAGCATCGACATTGTGTATGGACTCAAATTTGATAAGCAGGGTTACCCCTATATCATGGGCACTACAACCGGCATCTGGCCGGTGATCAATGCAACCTTTCGCAATACCGGGGGGAAACAATTCATCAGTAAACTCAGACCCAATCTCTCGGGTTATGTGTACTCAACTGTTTTTGGAACCAATTCGCCTGTGCCCAATATTTCTCCACTGGCCTTTTTGGTAGATAATTGTGAGAATGTATACGTCTCTGGTTGGGGCGGCAGTGTAAACTTATCTTTTCATGCCGGGAACACAAGCCTGTTACCGGAAGTAAATCCTCTGCCCAACATACCCGCTGCCGATGGCGCCGACTTATACTTTTTTGTGCTGGAGAAAAATGCACAAAGCCAGTTATTCGGTTCTCATTTCGGGCAAAATGGTGGTGGCGGCGATCATGTAGATGGTGGCACCAGCCGCTTCGATGAACGGGGCGTTATATACCAGGCAGAATGTGCTAATTGTAACGGAGTAAATACTCCAGGGATCATTTATCCTGCCGGCCCTGTCGGTGTATGGTCGCTCACCAACAACAGCGACAATTGCAACCAGGCTGCGATCAAGATCGATATGAATTTCTCCGGAGTGTCCGTTGGCCTGCAGGCTGCCATTAACTCGGTGATCAATGATACCATTGGCTGCATTCCCCTGCATGTAGAATTCAAAGACACCTTACAGAATGGAGTTAAGTTTTTCTGGAATTTTGGTGATGGTACACTAGACACAACATTTGTCCGTTCTAACGAGCACGACTACCTGCAGATAGGCATCTACAAAGTAATGCTGATTGCAGAAGACAGTTCTACCTGCAATATCAGGGATACTTCATATGTAACAATTAAGGCCAGTGATAACATTGCACATATTGATTTCCTTCCCGAACATGCATTGCCTTGCGAAAGTTTTTCGATGAAATTTACCAACCTGTCTGTTCCCACTTATCGAACCTTCGGGCCCAAAAGTTTCTTATGGGATTATGGCGATGGTTCTCCTTTTGATACTGCAGGTCTTACGCCGCCCAGGATTCATCAATATCCCGGTCCGGGCACCTATACGGTAACGTTATACATCATTGATACAGTATTTTGTAACGAATCCGAGTTCACTCAAAAAGTTATCGAGATCAGTCCGCCTACAGTAACTGCCGCCTTTGAATCGGAAAAAATAATCTGCGAACCTTACCGGGCTGCATTCACAAACACATCTATTCAAGGGATCACTTTCAAATGGGAGTTTGGTGATGGAACATTTTCTACTGACAAAGATCCGGTTCACATATTCCCTGGCCCGGGCAATTACAATGTCAGGCTGTTCGCATACAATGATGCAACCTGCAACAAGATCGACAGCACTGATTTTGTTACGATCCGTGTGTACCAAAACCCGGTTGCATCATTTGATTGGTCGCCTAACCCACCCATTGCAAACACCCCTACCCTTTTCACCAACGGCACTACAGGCGCCGACCACTACCAATGGTACTTTGGCGATGGCGAAAGCTCCACGCTAACCAACCCATCTTACCAGTACAATGAAACGCTAACGTTTACGGCTACCCTCATTGCTACAAATGCAGTTGGTTGTGCAGATACAGCAAACAGAACTGTTCGCACCCTTATAGATCCGCTGCTCGATGTGCCCAATGCATTCACACCCGGGCAAACAGGTCTTAACCAAACAGTAAAAGTGGAAGGATTTGGTATCGGCAAAATGGAATGGAAGATCTACAACCGCTGGGGACAACTGGTATTCCATACAAACGACCGCAAACAGTCATGGGACGGAACCTTTAAAGGCAAACTTCAACCCATGGACGTATATTCGTACACGTTAGAAGTAACTTTCACCAATGGAAAGAAAACACGTAAAACAGGGGATATAAGTTTGTTGAGGTGATGGATGCGGGATGAGGGATACAGGATGAGGGATACAGGATGAGGGATATGGGATGCTGGATACTGGATACTGGATACTGGATACTGGATACTGGATTTCGAAGACTCTACTATTTATTAATTATTACTTATTAATTATTAATTGTTATTCCCTTTAAGATGTAAAAAAAACATTCTCCCAAAAAAGCCTATAAGAACATCCTTTCTCATTCCTTATTTCTTATTCCTTATTTTACATTCCCTTCATCATAGCTCCAAGCCAAATTCCCATTCCCCTTCTCTGCCGCTTCAATCTCAACAAAAGAAGAAAGAATATCCGGATCGCCTTTGGTGATACAAACATCGTGTTCAAAATGGGCAGATGGTTTGCGATCTTTTGTCAAAACGGTCCAGCCATCTTTTAAATGAATGACATCTTTCACGCCCATATTGATCATGGGTTCAATGGCCAATACCATTCCTTCTTTCAGTTTGGCACCAGATCCCTTCTTACCATAATTGGGGACCTGTGGATCTTCGTGCAGGCTTCTGCCGAGGCCATGCCCCACGAGTTCACGCACGACTCCATATCCGTATTTCTTTTCAGTATATTCCTGGATGGCATTGGCAATATCACCTATACGGTTACCCGCACGTGCTTTTTCAATGCCCTTATATAATGATTCCTTTGTTACACGCAATAATTGCTTTACTTCTGCAGGCACTTCACCTATCGCATACGTGTATGCGCTGTCGCCATGAAATCCATTTTTATACACGCCAATATCCAATGAAATGATATCACCGCTCTTCAGTACATGATCTCCGGGAAAACCATGTACCACCGCTTCATTCATGGAGATGCAGGTTGCTGCCGGGAAACCGTTGTAATTTTTAAAGGATGGTATTCCGCCATGATCCAGTATAAATGACTCTACAATATTATTCACCTGCATCGTGGTCATGCCGTCTTTCAGCACAGCGGCTACCGCAGCATGTGCCTTCCCCACGAGGAGACAACTATGCCTCATCACTTCAATTTCTTCTTTTGTTTTATACTGTATCATTCGAAAGGTAAAATTAAAACAAACCCCAACGATATCTTCGTCGGGGTTATTAAAAAGTTGTTATGATCGTTGATTAAATACCCGAAGCAACTGCCTGCCTGCCCTGCAACCTGCCACTGCTCATCAGGCCATCATATTGGCGCATCAGGAGCTGTGTTTCAATTTGCTGCAAGGTATCAAGGATTACCCCTACCATGATCAGCAACGAAGTGCCACCGAAGAAAGTAGAGAAGTTTTGCGACATGGTAAATACTACCTGGAAAATACCTGGCAGGATACCAACCAATGCCAGCAATACAGCGCCCGGCAATGTGATCCTGTCCATGATGGTACCAATATAATCGGCAGTAGGCTGACCTGGTTTAACACCGGGGATAAAACCGTTGTTACGCTTCAGTTCATCAGCCATCTGTTTCGGATTAAAGATCAGTGCCGTGTAAAGGAATGTAAAGGCGATCACGCAAACAGAATATACGATCATGTATACAACGTTGGTATGATCTGTGAAATATTTGGCCCATCCGTCGCCGGTAAATCCGGTAAAAATTGTTGGCAGGAACAGGATCGCCTGAGCAAAGATGATTGGCATTACACCGGCAGCATTTACTTTCAGCGGTAAAAAGTTACGGGCTCCACCAAACTGGCGGTTTCCTACAATTTGTTTTGCATAATTCACAGGCACTTTGCGGGTACCTTGTACCAGCATGATTAGTCCCATGATGATGGCAATCAGGAATACGATCTCGATCAACATGATGAGCAAACCACCGGCGCCACGGGTTGTACGGGCAGCCCACTCCTGTCCGAATGCTTGCGGCAAACGTGCAAGGATCCCGATCATGATGATCATGGATGTACCGTTACCAAGGCCTTTATCAGTAATTTTTTCACCAAGCCACATTACAAACAGGGTACCAACAGTTAAAATAACCACGGTAGATACCCAGAAGAAATTACCATACGCAGGGATCAGCGCTTCCGCATTACCCGGGCTTTTTAAATAACCGATATACGCTGCGGCCTGGAAGGCAGTAACGATCACGGTAAGATAACGGGTCCAGGCATTGATTTTTTTACGGCCGCTTTCACCTTCTTTCTGAATTTTAGCCATCTGGGGAACCAGGATGGTCATCAATTGCATGAAGATTGAGGCAGAGATATAGGGCATGATGCCCAATGCAAAAATGGAGGCCTTCGAAAAAGCGCCACCCACAAAAGCATCCAGTAATCCAAGCATGCCGCCTTGAGCGCTATTGCTCAGGTTGGTTAATTTATTGGGATCAATACCCGGAAGCACAATGAAAGAACCTAAACGGTAGATGAACAGCAGTAATAAAGTAAAAATGATCTTATTACGCAGTTCTTCAATGCTCCAGATATTTTTGAGTGTTGTAACGAACTTCTTCACAGAATTAAATCGATTTAATTGTTTGCGCTAAAAAGTAAAATGACGCATTTTCATGCGTCGGGCAAATATCGGGTATTTATTTCACTATTTCGACAGTTCCTCCGGCAGCTTCTATCGCAGCTTTGGCTTTGTCGCTTACAGCGTTCACTTTAAATGTGAAACTTCCTTTCAATTCCCCGTTACCCAGGATCTTTACATTATCAGTCTGGCTGATCAAACCGTTGATGTACAGGTTTTGCAGATTGAATTCAGTGATACCATACTTTTCAGCATAATGATCGATCTGTCCCAGGTTGATTACTTTAAATTCAACGCGATTGATGTTGGTAAATCCACGCTTAGGAATACGACGCTGGATTGGCATCTGTCCACCTTCATGGGCTTTCTTACTCTTGTAACCGGCACGACTCTGTCCACCTTTGTTACCTTTTGTAGATGTACCACCTTTGCCACTTGCTTCACCACGTCCGATACGCTTTTCCTTGTGTGTTGCGCCTTTTGCAGGCTTAAGAGAATGTAAATTCATGTTATTTTGATTTTTGACTTACGGGGAATCACCCCTCGCTTGTTAGTTTATTAATTAGTTGATTTGGAAATTAATTGATTTGGTAATTGATTGATTTGGTAATTTGAAAATTAGTTAGTCTCTAATTGTTGTTCGCTTCGTTCATCTTCAAATCGATTCATCTTCAAATCTTCAAATCGACACATCTTCAAATCGCCTCATTTTCAAATCTTCAAATCGACCCATCTTCAAATCGCCTCATCTTCAAATCTTCAAATCGACCCATCTTCAAATCGCCCCATCTTCAAATCTTCAAATCGACCCATCTTCAAATCGCCTCATCTTCAAATCTTCAAATCGACCCATCTTCAAATTGCCT
>JAKQKY010000498.1 GCA_029560415.1 Bacteroidota bacterium
AAGACGTTGAATGAGGTTTAATAACGTGTTAAACGATTTAAACCTTGAAACGTTTTCAACGTTTTTGGCTCCTTAGTTTAATGGATAAAATTTCAGATTCCGATTCTGAAGATACAGGTTCGATTCCTGTAGGGGCTACAAATTTTGACTCTTACTTTTCAGTCGATTTATGCCGATTACAGAACTTCCTTTTTTTACTGCACCACCTTCATATCAAAACCTCCCATCACAGTTACCCCCGCCGAAGGACTCACCCGCAAACTCCGTACTTCCACATTTGAATTAATGATTGCCCTGCCGGCATTGATCTGCACATCTGTATTGCGGTCGGGCAATTGGCCACAGTTCCAGTTGACAGGATTTTCCCAGGCTCCGTTAACAGCACCCGACCAGCGTGCTGTAATCTTTAATGAATAAGTATCTGAATTACGGCCATCCACCACGCAGCGGAATTGATAGCCATACCAGGAAGAGGGCACATTTCTCAGTACGAGTGTGGCTGAATCGGTGCCACTGTAGTTGGTGCCATTGGAAATATCGGCAAATCCATTCCCGGTGTTTAACTGCCACTGGTACACACTACCGGTAAGGCCTGCCTGCAACACCGTACTGTCTGCCAGGGGACAAACCGAAGTAGGAATCGGGTCTCCAATAATATTGCGGACTATTGCAATCCTGTTAGTGTTGAGGCCGGCTATAATGATCTCTGGTTTGCCATCCCCATTTACATCGGTTGTGTAAATGCTATTGGGAGCAAAAGTTTTTGCAATGGGCGACCGTGGTCCCAGGATAATGGAATCTACAGTACTGAGATTTTTAAATAACGAAAGCGTGGAGGGGCTGGTGTTAGTGCCGGATACTACATCTGGCTTTGCATCACCATCCAGGTCAGCCACTGTTAACCCACCTGGAAAGTCTGGTAAAGAATAATCAACCCTGTTAGCAAAAACAATAGTTGCGGTGTTACTGGTGTTTTTAAATACCGAGATCGATTTCGAAGAATTGTTCGTCACCAAAATATCTATGAACCCATCTCCATTCAAATCGGCAGCAGCCATCGAAATAGGCGTTGTGCCGGTTGCTTTTGTGGTGGGTGTGGTATAGGCAATGGTGCCGGGTGTACTGATGTTTCTAAATATAGAAATATTGTTGGCATTGATATTTGTACAGGCCATATCTTTTTTCCCATCATTGTCAAAATCTTCCAGTAATACCCTTTGTGGTACGCTGCCGGCTAAAAATTCCAATTTTGGTGCAAAGGAAATAGTGCCTGGCTTGCTGGTGTTTTTTAAAATGGTGATCCTGCCCGAAGGATAGGGATTGGTGATGGCGATGTCTGGTTTGCCATCATTATCAAGGTCGGCAGTGCTGACATTCGTTGGGTTTTGACCTGCACTAAAATTGATAGGTAGTTCAAATGCAATACTGTCTGTAATACTGTTGTTTCTAAAAACAGATAAAACATCGGCGCCGTTGCTGATCGTTGCCATGTCAGGTTTACCGTCACCATCCAGGTCAACCGTAACCGTACTGGTTACACCACTTGCATTACCACCAGG